>JBGSRG010000087.1:0-5564 GCA_041737685.1 Phycisphaerales bacterium
TCGCGCGACGGCGCAGTGATGTAAATCTCCGAGACCTGCACCTCGCTGGATTGAAACGCGCCGCTGCCACGCCGGATCACCCGATCACCAAAGATCGTCTGCGCGGTGGTCATCGGGATGTGCACGTCAAGGTTCAGATCACGCCCAACCAGCGCTGCGCCCGCACCGCCGGCAAGCCCCACCGGCGCCAGCACGCCCACGATGCGCAGCGACTTGGCATCAATGCGGATGGTGTGCTCCAGCGGATCGTCAAATGCGTACATCGTCCGCGCAACCTCCGCCCCGATCACCGCGACCAGCGATTGCGAGTCCAGATCGGCCTGCGTCAGATACCGCCCGCGCCCGATCCGCAGGTTCGCAACGCGCAGCAGGTCGGGCGTGGTGCCCATCGTCTGGCTGGTCTGACGAAGATTGCCGCGAAGAATGCTGCCACCCGCCTCCTTCAACGGCACAATCGCCTCGGCCCCAGGCAGGTTGGCCCGCAACACCTCCAGATCCGTCCGCGTCAGGCCATATCGAATCGACCGGCTGCGCTGCGAGGCCCCACCAGATTCTGCGCTCTCTGCCGGCTTCTGCGAACGCACAATGATGTTCTTGGCACCCAGTTGCTCTATCCGTGCCAGCGCCTGCTGCTTCGATCCCTCCCCCACCGACACCATGATGATCACCGCCGCCACACCAAAGATGATCCCAAGCGCCGTCAGCACCGAGCGCAGTTTGTGCCGCAGCAGATTGCCCAGCCCCAACTTGATCATGTCCAGAAGAAACGTCATGGTGTGGCTGCGGCCCGGTCCAAAGCATGGTAAGACGTGATGAGCCGTAATGAATCGTGATGAAGCCTGGTCCGGCGAGCACAACGCCGCGAACCCCTCAACCCCGTCCGTTCCGCCACGCCATATCCTCCCTCTCATGCTACCGACCGAGCCGGAGAATGTCGCACGACGCCCAAGCGATCACGCCGCGAGCGATGATGCCCCCGCACCCGTCGAGGTCAACGCCCACAGCGAGCGCGAGGTGCCCAACGGCTGGTCCTTCACGCTCAACGTGCGCCGCGACACCACACCCGCCGGCACACCCGCCGATCCATCCTCCGAGCACGAAATTCGGCTCAGTTGGGCCGACTACGAGTACTGGTCGCACGGCACCGCCTCGCCCTCGCGCGTCGCCGAGGCGGTCGTTCGCGGCACGCTCCAACTCGTCCCAGACCTGAACCTGCCCGCACGTTTCGATGCCTCCACGTGCCGCCGTCGTGCCGGAGGCAAGGCCCTCGACGAGTGGGTGCGGGCCAACATCTGATTGAGCGGGCTGCCGTGTCCGGCTCTACACCACCCTTCATCCCGCGCCCGCCGGCGAATCACCCAAGTCACTCACTGATAACGCCGATGTTTGGGATCTGGCTGGTTGCAGCCAGGCGATCGCTACGATCGCGCACGTTCATTTCCTCACGATCGGTGACGCACCGACTCGTGCACGCTCGCTCCGTTCATTCCCCCCAACCGTGTTCGTCATCCAAGCCCATTCCTTCGTCCAGCAAGCCCGGCTCGCCATCACGCTTGCCTGGGTCGCCGGATACACCAACATCCTGGCGCTCCTCACCTGCGGACACGCCGTGTCGCACGTCAGCGGCACAAGTTCCGAAATCGGCCGACTCGCGGTCACGTCGGGGGGCTTCGCCGTTGCGATCTTCTCCCTCTTCCTTCTCGCCGCCTTTGTCACCGGCGCAGCGATCTCCGGCTTCGCCACCGAGTACGGCCAGCGCCGCGCCTGGGATTCGATCTACGTCATCCCCATGGCGATCGAGGCGGTCTTGCTCGCCGCATTTGCCGTCGGCGTCGAACTGCACGCCCACGGCACGATCGAAACGGGGCCATCGCTCTATCTCATGGCCGGCCTGGCATCGCTGGCGATGGGTGTGCAGAACGCGACGATCACACGCATCTCAAGCGGCGTCATTCGCACCACCCACGTCTCGGGCGTCTTAACCGATCTGGGTCTGGAGGCTGCGCAGATGGCCTTTTGGCTTCGCGACCGACGCCGCAACATACCGCCCAGCGATGCCCACGGCCTGCTGCGAAGCATGCGGGCGCACCCCACAGCGCGAAGACTCGCACTGCTCGCCTCCATCCTCGGCTCTTTCATCCTCGGTTCGGCCCTCGGCACGCTCGCGTACGTCAACGCCCCGCCTTGGTCGATGTTCCCCCCGGTCATCCTTCTGATCTGGATGATCTACCAAGACCTCGTTCATCCAATCGCCGAAATCGAGCCTTCAACGCTCGAACAGTTCGGCGAATCGATCGAGTCTGACCACCAGACCGGACCCGGCGAACCGCTCTTCGACCGTCGCCTGGCGGTCTACCACGTTCGACAGTCCAAGGCACAACGTGGCCGCACGCACCGCATGCCCAATCTGCTCGCGTGGGCCGATCGCCTGCCCGAACACGTCCGCGTCGTCATTCTCGACCTCGCCGAGGTCGGACGCATCGACGCGAACTCCGCGATCGAGTTGTGCGAACTGGTCGATCGCTCCCGCAGGAAAGGCCGAGACTTCGTGATCGCCGGCATCACGCCCGAGCAGTTCGCGCAACTCCGATCGACCGTCACAGCCTCCAGCGCCGCCGCGCTCAGCCCGATGAACGCCTGCTCGGACCTCGAACTCGCCATCGCCCGCGGGCTGAACGTGCTTCACATACACACGCCTCTCACGCCGCACGAAAGCAGCGCCGCTGCGAGGAACCGGCCGTAGCACACCCGTCGTCTACGATTCGGCATCATGACCCCCATTCCCGCCAGCAAGGAACTTCTCGCTCAAGCTGTCCTGAACTCCGGCGTCCTGCTTAAGCGATACCTCACCGGGTTTAACAACTCCAACCGCTGTTTCGTGACCATCGACCTGCCGAACCACCCGGCCTGGACACTCGGCCACCTCGCCCTCACCATGATCCGCGCCGGCGAGAAACTCGGCGGTCCCGCCCCGAGCCCCGATCACTTCGTCACCGCCGACGGCAAGGGCGGCGACGACCAGCGCTTCGACACCGAGAGCGTCGCCTTCGGCTCGACGCCCAGCTTGGACCCGACCCACTTCCCAAACTTCGACCGCTGTGTCGAGATCTTCGACCACACATCTGACAGCCTCGTCCAGACCATCCGAAAGGCCGACGACGAGGCCCTTGCGCGAGACGTCAGGTGGGGCAGCACCACGATACCGGGCTGGTCGGTCGCCCTCCGCATGGCCTTCCACAACGGAACCCACTCCGGCCAGTTGGCCGATCTCAGAAGATCGCTCCGATTCGAGTCGATCTTCGCCTGAGCGACGAACCACCCATCGCATGAACCTCATCGCCCTGCGAATGCTGATGCGCGACCGCGGCAAGTACATCGCGCTCATCGCCGGGTTGGCCTTCGCCACGCTCCTGCTCGCGCAGCAGGGCTCCATCTTTCTGGGCCTGCTCATCCGCGCCACCGGCCCTCTGCAAAACGTCGCCCAGCCCGACCTCTGGATCACCGATCCCTTCACCACCTACGTCCTCGAATACCGCCCCATGTCCGACCGCGAACTCCAGCGCGTCCGGGCCGTGCCGGGCATCGCCTGGGCCGAGCCCTTCTTCTCCTCGCGCGCGCCCGTCGAACTCCCCGACGGATCGTTCAAAACCGCGCAGATCATCGGCATCCCTCGCTCCACACTCATCGGCCAGCCCCCCGTCATCACCCAGGGCCGCATCGAAGACCTTCGCGCTCCCGACGCCGTCTTCGTTGACGAGTCCAGCCGCTCACGCCTCGCCAACGTGCAGATCGGCCAGACCCTCAAACTCAACGACCGCCGTGCCGTCGTCGTCGGCTTCTGCCAGGTCAAACTCGGCTTCGAGTCCAATGCCGTCCTCTACACCACCTACGACAACGCCGTGCGGTTCACACCCGTCGGCCGCGAGAGCATCCCCTTCATCCTCGCCAAGGCCAATCAAGGCCAGAACATCGAACAACTCGCCGCGCGAGTGACAGAGCGCACCGGCCTGGGCGCCTTCACGCCCGACCAGATGCGCGGCCGAACCATCGGCTTCATCCTCAGCGAGACCGGCATCGGCATCAACTTCGGCATCACCGTCCTGCTGGGCTTTGTCGTCGGCCTCGCCGTCGTCACCGCCATCTTCTACCAGTTCACGCTCGAAAATCTGCGCTACTTCGCCGTGCTCAAGGCCATGGGCACCCGCTCCAAAACCCTCGTCCGCATGGTCCTGCTCCAGGCCGTGGTCGTCGGGTTCATCGGCTTTGGCATCGGCATCGGTGCCGTCGGTGGTTTCTCGCTTCTGGGCCGCAAGCCCGGCGCCGAACTCACACCCTATTTCCCGTGGCAACTGCTCGTGCTCGCCTTCTTCGCCATCCTGCTCTGCATCTTCATGGGCTCCTTGCTCTCCTTGCGAAAGGTCATCCGGCTCGAACCCGCCATCGTCTTCAAATAGCCCGCACACCGCGCCGCTCCACCAGCCCCCCACAGCCGCCTCTGGCTCACCATGCCCCCCACCGCCGCCAACATCCCCATCCGTCAAGGCCCGCACGCGCAGCCAGACCGCACCAACGGCTCCGCCAAACTCGCCGTGCGATTACGCGGCGTCACCAAAACCTTCGGCGAAGGTCGAACCGCCGTCCACGCCCTCAAAGACATCGCACTCGACGTGCCCGAAGGCGAACTGGTCATGCTCGTCGGCCCCTCGGGCTGCGGCAAAACCACCCTCGTCTCCATCATCTCCGGCGTGCTCGACGCCGACACCGGCCAGGCCGAAGTCTTTGGCATCGATTGGCGACAACTCCGCCCCGATGAACGTGCCAAACGCCGTCAAGAGCTCGTCGGCTTCGTCTTCCAGCAGTTCAACCTCATCCCCACCCTCACCGTCGTCGAAAACGTCTCGGTGCCACTGCTCATCGGCGGGATGAAAGAGAAACAAGCCCAAGAACGCTCCGCCGCAGCCCTCGAAAGTGTCGGTCTGGCCGACCGCCTCTCCGCCTTCCCCAACCAACTCTCCGGCGGCATGCAGCAGCGCGTTGCCATCGCCCGCGCCGTCGTCGGCACGCCGCGATTAATCGTCTGCGATGAGCCAACCGCCTCGCTCGACGCCAAACGCGGCCAGGACGTCATGGAGATCATCCGCGGCGCCTCAAACTCCAGCACCAGCAACACCAGCGACCATCGCCGCTGCGTCATCGTCGTCACACATGACAGTCGAATCTTCCACTACGCCGACCGAATCGTCGAGATGGACGACGGCCGACTCAAAGACCACGTCTCCAAGCACATCCTCGACGAAGCCCAGCACGTCCCAAAGTATGAGGACGACCCGGCCAAGTAGCACGCCCCAACACCCTCACCCTCTCACCTCACTCTCCGCCCGTACGCTCACACTCCCCCCCCCATGTTCAAGCGCGTCTCCATCCTCATCGCCATCGTCGGCATCGCCTTCGCCATCTGGGTGGTCTCCACCAACAACCCCAAGGTCAACGCGCCCGAACCGGCCAACCCGCCCAGCGTCAACCCCTACGACCGCGGCGTCGTCGCACTCGGCCTCGTCGAAACC
>JBGSRG010000166.1:0-3021 GCA_041737685.1 Phycisphaerales bacterium
GAGAGTTATCCCGACGAATCGTCACTGGGTGGCAATCTCGCCAGCATCCCGTACACTTATGGACGTATAGGCAATCTGAACACTTCTCGGGGCGCGAAGCCGGTTGCCCCGCCGGAACGCGTCTCCTGCTCGGCACGCACACGCCGGGCGATCAGGAAGCCGATAACGATCAGGGAGCGTCTCTCTGATTCTCCTTCCACCTTTGTTCGGTTTGACTCGTTGACTGGCTCGTAGGACTTTCGCTGGCACGCTCGGCACGCATCGTTCGATCCTGAATTGCGCGTCGAAGCCGCCTCTTATTGAAGGAATCGTGGGAACATGAACGCCAACCGCCGCGTCAAGAACCAATCGCTGCCGAAGACTTTCCGGATCGGCTTCACGCTCATCGAGTTGCTGGTGGTCATCGCGATCATCGCGCTCCTGGTGGGCATTCTGCTGCCAGCGCTGCGAGAGGCGAGGAAGGCCGGATGGGGGTTGCAGAGCTCGTCAAACCTTGGGGGACAGTCCAAGGGCATTGCGGCATACGCCAACGAGTATCGAGATATCTACATGAACCCGTTCTCTCGTACGGGAGAAGCGAGCAACGAAGCGCCTGCTGGATTTCCCAACACCTGGGCAACAATCGTTCTGCCGAACACGAACCCACCGTTGATCTACTTTCCGGGCGGACCCGGAAACCGTCGGAGCGAAACCTTTGGCTTTGCGTGGGGCCTGTTTCTTTCGCCCTACGTCGACTCGTCCAAGACGGCGAATGTGGGTGATGCGTTCATCGCCAAGCATGACAAGACGATCCAGGAGCGATATCTGCGGAACATCGCGTTGAACAACAGCGGTACGCAGACGGTCCCCGACTGCTCTTATATCTATCCGCCCGTCTTCTGGACAGCACCGGAGCGGTACACCAGCGCGAATGTCGTTCCCGCACTCACTGATTCTGTCATCAGCGGTCGGCTGTACGTGCGGCACAACCGCATCGACGCGACGCCCTTCCCCACGCTCAAGGTGCTGACGTTCGAGCGTGGCGACTTCTTGAAGGCCACCCGCGCACAGTCGGGTGGGCGTGTTCCGGTTTCGCCCTCGTGGCTGAATCCCGAGGCCGAACCACAGTCGTCCTTTGCCGATGGCAGCGTCTCGAAGGTTCGGATGAAGCCACTTCACGATATCGTTGCCGGTTCAGACGCCGACCTGCGCGCGGACTTGGAGCCTTCGGGCATCTGGAACTTCCCGGACATCGATGTACCGGACACCAATGGTCTCGGGCGCGATCCCATCTGGGAGAACGGCCAGAGCGGCACAAGAATTTGGAAGCAGTTTTTCTGGGCGACTCGCAATGGTGTGCGCGGTCGGGACGTTTTGAGTCGTCAGTGAATGCCGTTACGCTATGACCTGCTGCGGCAGGATGACGATCGCGTTCTGCGCTTTGCCCTGAGTCGATTGGTTGATCAGTTAGACAGGAATGCACACGCACATGGATAGTCGTCAAAGAGTGAAGTTGATCGCGGGTGCTGCGGTGGTGGTATTGCTGCTGATCGTGGTCGTCGTGGTCAACACCGGCGGCGGCGCGGCCGACCCGGAGGCGGCGGCGATTGCCACTCCGGAACAGCAAGCCGAAACGCAGAAGCAGGCCGAAGCACAGTTCGTCGATTCGGCGGGCAAGCCGATCGAACCCGAGTCGATCAAGTCCGCCCCGAGCAGGCTTGGCGGCGGGAAGTAGAAGCAACATCGCGACGTGAGCAGTTCCCCACTGTTCGATCGTTGTAATGCGCCGTGAGCTCGCTCCGAATGGTGCCTCGTCGCTCACACCTGAGGGACGGCCAGCGATGGCATAGCCCGCAATCTCGGTGTGTGCAGGCCGACTGCGTTGCAGTTGTTGGGGTCCAACTTGGCCGTCGTAGTGCGGATGACAGCGCAGCAAGTCGCACAGTGTGGTGCTTCACCAAATCTTTATGCGTTCTTGCCACGATCGTTCGCAACCGCGAATCGGCGTGAGCGAAAGTGACTACGGCATCAGTCGCTTCACACAACACCGATACACGGGAGTAGTCGCATGGTCGCTCGAATACACCGCCCTTCCCAAGCCGTTGTTCTCCTTCTCTCGACACTGCTGTCGAGTGCTGCCGTTGGCCAGCAAATCTGCATCAGCGACACATCGCCTCCGGACGATGGGACGATACTGGCCGAGAGCTGCCTTTCAGCGATGGGCGGGCGGTCTTCGTCTCACACATGGGACGCTGGCATGAACTGGACGCTGTCGACAGCAAACACCATCGTTCACGCACCCACTTCGCTCGGTGCGTTCGCCTCGGTCTACAACCTGCCTTTCAACTTTCCTTGCACCATTCCCGCTCCACCCGGCCAGCAGAGCATTTGCTGCCGCAGCTTCCGGACGTACGTCTGCTCGGACTCTGACACGAGCGGCGGCGATGCAGCGGCGACCACCATTCCGGACGCCAGCGCACTCGCCAGCGGGATCGACGTGGGGCAGTCGAACCACACTGCCTACGCACTGGCCACCGGCGGGCTGGGCGGCGGAAGCACACAGGCGGGCGTGACCACACAAACAGAGCACGTTTGGCGCTGCGCTGGGGGCACTGAGGCGTTCGACCTGCGGTTCGGACTGGCGTTCGCACGATCGTTCCAGACGTGGACCTTCGAGGCGCCCGCAAGCGCCCCGAACGAACTCATCGTGACCGCAAACCTAAGTTCAATCGCGTCGAAGGCGTTCAATTCGTGCGGACCGGGACAGGATCCGTCTGCACCAGCGCTGCCGCGCTTGCGACCTTGGTCGCCGCCGTACATCTCCATCAACGTAATCGTGACAGCGACGCCGTCCGAAGGTGCGCCGCGCGTGCAGCGCACGGCGGGCATTCACGGCGTGAACGAAGACTTGTCGCACGCTCGGGCGGGGCTCTTCGCCAGCCCTGCGTTCGTCGAGACCAGCATGGGCGATCAAACATCGCTCTCGGGCAACTCGGTGGACATACCGATCACGATCGATACCGACGGCCTTCTCTCGCTTTC
>JBGSRG010000193.1:0-4898 GCA_041737685.1 Phycisphaerales bacterium
ACGTCGAGTTGCAACGCGGTGACACCCTCTGCGAGGTAGTCGCCGCCCCACTCGGTGGAGTTGTTGACGGCCAAGTGTGAGCCGGGTCCGCCGCCGCCAGAAGACGTGGCGACCATGAACGAACCGGTGGGCTCGGTCGTGAGCACGGGTGGACCCGCGCCGAACCAGCTGTTGAGCGAGTCGTTCTCAAACGACTCGTGGAGTCCGAGGATGATGGCGTGAGATGGGGCCGCAAACGCGAGGCAGCACGCGGCGGCGATGGCTGGCGGGGCGATGGATTTCAGGTTTGTGGCGAGGCGGTTGGCAACGCGGGTGTTGACGCGCGCGGTCGAATGGGGAGAGAGGTGCATGAAGCGGCTCCGTGCTCTCTCTCGCTCGGGATATTGGAAATCTGATTGCGCAGCGCTTGGGCGCAGAATCCGGACTTGGTCACGTTAGCCGCAGCGCGTGGAGCGAGCGGACGAAGCGCGCAGATTCGGGCGGCGAATCAGGCGGGGAATGGCGATGGATTGTTGGACGAGAGACTGAGAAGATACCCGAAATGGGGGCAGATGCAAGCGGAAAGTGTTGCGAACGGGTCATTCGGAGGTTGTGAAAAACCCGAGGTGGAGGTTGGCGTGGGCCAGGTGCATCGCGATGAGTTGTTGGTGCGAGACGGCGCCGAAGAGGGGATTTGGCTTTGTTGGTGGCGTTGAGGCCAGACGCGCGACGGAGGCGCGGAGTTTGGTGAGGCCGGCGTCGGTGGGCATTTGCTCGATGGCGTAGGTGCCGCCGGGCACGCCCGAGAACTTGAAACCGCGCGGAAGTGGCCGTTTGAGAACAGCGGACTTAAAGACGCGGCAGATGACCTTCAAGAAGAAGGGCGGGTTGAGGCCCGCGGGGTATCCGTCATAGGCGAAGTCCATCCAAGCGGCGAGGTGGCCAAAGGTTTGGCCGAGGGTCCAGTTGCCATGGGCGACGAGCGATTCGGCCCGTTCTGCGGCGGCGAGGCGGTTGGCCTCGCTGAGGAGTTGGTCGAGGGAGGAAAGGGCTGGAGAGCGGGGGGGTTGCATAGAGGGGGGGATCAAAGTAGCAAAGAGAAAATCGAAAAGTCAGGAACGCGGCAAATCAGAAACCGCAGGACGGCGACGCGAGCGGTGGGCCGGCGCTGGATGGTATGGGATGCGGTGGGGCGGGAGTGGGAATCTGGAGCGCATCGAAGTGCCGCAGAGCCGAAACTTCGGTGGTACGGGCAAAGGTCGTCGATGAGACGATTTGTCAATGAGTCAACGCACCGAGGAGTGGCAGTGCCGAACACTCGGTGGCGGTGAATGCGTGCGCGAGGGGATGCTTGGTGCGCTGCTGAGAGCGTGATCAGCAGAACGATCGCGCAGGGGCGAGGCGTTCCGCACCGTGGTTCAAGCTTACACGTTCGGTCTGCCTGAATAGCCGAGAACGCGCTTAGGACTGCTTCATCTTCTCGGCCTTCTTGCGGGCATCGTCGAGCGTGCCGACGTACATGAAGGCACCCTCGGGGATGTCGTCGCCCTCGCCGTTGGCCAAGCGCTCGAAACTGTCGATGGTGGTTTCGAGGTTGCTTGTCACGCCGGGGAGGCCGGTGAAAACCTCAGCGACGTAGAAGGGCTGGGAGAGGAATCGCTCGATCTTGCGGGCGCGAGAGACGGTTCGCTTGTCCTCTTCGCTCAGTTCATCGACGCCGAGGATGGCGATGATGTCCTGGAGTTCCTTGTATCGCTGGAGGGTTTTCTGCACGCGCTGTGCGATGTTGTAGTGGCGGGCGCCGACGATGCCGGGGTCGAGGATTCGCGACGTGGAGACCAGCGGATCGACGGCGGGGAAGATGCCCTTCTCGGCGATACCGCGGGCCAGAGCGACGTACGCGTCCAAGTGCGTGAAGGCCGTGGCGGGGGCCGGATCGGTGTAGTCGTCGGCGGGCACATAGATGGCCTGCACGGAGGTGATGGCACCCTTGGCCGTTGACGTGATGCGTTCTTGAAGTTCGCCCATCTCGGTGGAGAGCGTGGGCTGATAGCCCACAGCGCTGGGCATGCGCCCCAGCAGTGCTGAAACCTCTGAACCGGCCTGCGTGAAGCGGAAGATGTTGTCGACGAACATCAGGGTTTCTTTGCCGGATTCGTCGCGGAACTCTTCGGCCATGGTGAGGGCGGTGAGAGCGACGCGAAGGCGCGATCCGGGCGGCTCGTTCATCTGGCCGAAGACCATGGCCACCTTGTCGAGCACGTGCATCTTTTTGCCCGAAGAATCGACGTACTCGGCCTCGGCCATTTCACGCCAAAGGTCGTTGCCCTCGCGGGTGCGCTCGCCGACGCCAGCGAACACGGAGTAGCCGCCGAAGTTGCGGGCCACGCGGGCGATCATTTCCTGAATGATGACGGTTTTGCCGACGCCCGCACCGCCGAAGAGACCGATCTTTCCGCCGCGAACGAAGGGGCAGAGCAGGTCGATGACCTTGATGCCGGTCTCGAGGATTTCGGTGTTGGGGTTGAGTTGGCTGAACTCTGGAGGTGCGCGGTGGATGGGCCGCAACTGTGCGCCCTGCGGGGCGGGCTTCTTATCGATGGGCTTGCCCAGCAGATTGAAGACGCGGCCCAGCACAGGCTCACCAACAGGAACGCGCACGGGCGCGCCGGTGTCGTGGCAGTTCATGCCGCGCGATAGGCCGTCGGTGGAGCCAAGGGCCACAGCGCGGACCTTGCCGCCGCCGAGGTGCGACTGGACCTCGCCGACCAGATCAAGATCGCCGAAGGGCGTCTTCGCCTTGATTTCGACGGCGTTGTAGATCGCCGGCAGGCGGTCGTCGGGAAACTGTGCGTCAAAGGTTGAGCCGATGACCTGGGTAATCGTTCCGGAGTTCGACATGCTCGATGGGTCTCTTGGTGAGTGTGCTTGGAGGGAGGGCGGCTTGGCCGGTGAGACCGCGAGGGGTCTTGAAGTCGGTCAGGGTCGCAAGGTTATCCGGCGGAACGGTGGTCTGCCAGCAAGCGATGGAACAGAACGCTGGCGGTTGACAGAGCACGGACGGGGCGAGAAGGGGGACTGAGGGAAGGACGCACTGGCTGTTGGAAGAACCGGATAGGGGAAGCAGGGCTTACGGGAAGATGCCGCGCACGGCGTAGACCTTGCCGATGTTCTCGAGCGCAGCGATGTAAGCGGCGGTGCGAGTGTCGCAGTTGAATCGCTGACGCATGAGTTTGGTTCGGCGAGCGGCCATGACCATGTGACGGTTCAGGGCCTGGTCAACCTCTTCGCCGTCCCAGGAGACGCAACTCTTGTTCTGCACCCACTCGAAGTAGGAGACGGTGACGCCACCGGCGTTGGCGAGAATGGCGGGGATGACCTCGATGCCGCGGTCGTTGAAGACGCGGTCGCCGGCGGGGGTGGTGGGGGCGTTGGCACCCTCAACCACAACCTTCGCGTCGATCCAGTGGGCTTCTTGTTCCTTGATCATCTGCTCGAGCGCGGCAGGGACGAGAACATCTACTTTCGTGCGATAGAACTCTTCTGCCGAGACGGCCGTGGCCTGCGAGTAGCCACCCACACCGCCGACTTTGGCGACATGGCCGGCGAGCGACTCGGTATCGATGCCCTTCTCTTCGCGGATGGCACCGGTGTGGTCAAGCACGGCGACAAGTTTGGCACCCAGACGGCCGAGGATGCGGGCCGTCCACGAGCCCACGTTGCCGTAGCCGATGACACTGAAGGGCATGCCCTCAACCTTGATGCCCAGTTCGGGCAGCATCTCGACGAGCGTGTCTACAACGCCCTGGCCGGTGGCCTTTTCGCGCCCCAGCGAGCCGCCGATCTCGACCGGCTTACCGGTGACGACGCGCATTGCGTCCCACGAGTTGCGGTTCGAGTCGGTGAGACTCTCATAGGTGTCGGCGAACCAAGCCATGACCTGAGCGTTGGTGCCCACGTCTGGCGCGGGGATGTCGTAGTCAGGACCGATGGCGTGGCTGATGGCGGCGATGAAGCGCCGGCTGACACGCATGAGTTCGTTGCGAGAGAGCGCGTATGGGTCGCACTTGACACCGCCCTTGCCGCCGCCGAAGGGGATGCGGACGAGCGAGGTCTTCATGGTCATCAGGAGCGCAAGGCTCTTGACGTCGTCGAGGTGAACGTGCGGGTGAAAGCGAATGCCGCCCTTGTACGGGCCGAGCGAGTTGTTGTGCTGGACTCGGTAGCCCTTGAAGAGCTTGAAAGTGCCGTCGTCCATGCGGACGGGGAAGTGGACCATGATCTCGTTCTTGGGCTGAGCGAGAATGATCTGGACCTCGTGGGGGAGTTCGAGCATCTCCGCCGCGGTGAGCATGGTGTCAACGGTCTGCAGGTAGAGGTTGTCGGGGTCGAGGGGCAGCCCGACCTCGTCGAACACAGGGCTCTTGAAGAGCTCTCTGCGAACACCGTTTTTGGTTGCCGAGCCGATCGTTGCCGACGCCGTCGCCATGCTGCTCATCCTGGAAAGGAGTGATGATCGAAAGAACGGGGCTCAGCGCCGAATCGGTCCGCGGAGGATCGAGAGGGGCCATGGCTCTGACGCGTCGCGTATCTGAGCGGCTCAGGGAGGCGGGCGGCGGGACCAAGGCGGATCGATCCGGGCGTACTCTCAAACGGGAACCCTTCGTTTGAGAACTGCCATGATACTCTTCCACGCCGCCGATCTCATCTGGGCGACAAAAATCAAGGGAGCGGCCGACGCCATGGGGCTGGCGGCCCGTCCGGTGCGGTCGGTGACGATGCTGCACGACCGGCTGGCGGATTGCGCTGTGCGGGCGCTGATGGTGGATCTGGACCAGGCCGAGGTGGCGGTGGGGCTGATTCAGGCGTTGCGGGCGTGGGAAGGGCGAGCGGCGGGCGGAGACCAAGACGCCGATGCA
>JBGSRG010000029.1:0-3160 GCA_041737685.1 Phycisphaerales bacterium
CGGCGAGCAGGGCCTGCCCGGCCAGGGCCGCAGCGCCCGAATCACCTACTCCTTCCCCGCCGACCAGCCAACCGGCGGCACCGCCGTGTGGGGCCTTTCGGGTTCGGGCTTCTTGCCCGCGCCCAACCAACTCAACGCCGCGCTCCAGTTCGTCTTCGGCTCTGATCCCGACCGTGGCCACGAGTTCGTGCGCCAGTCGCTCGCCGCTTGGCGAAAGTACGGTGGCGTGCGCTACGACCAGGTCGCCGATGACAACGCTTCTATGACCGGATCAACAACCCGCGTCAGCGTTCGCGGCGACATGCGCATCGGCGGCATCCCTTTGGGCATCAACGGCATCCTCGGCTACAACGGCTTCCCCTCAACCCTCGGCGGCGCTTCGCTCGGCGGCGGCGATATGTGCCTCAACACTTCCTACTTCACCGGCGTGCCCGCAGGCCAGTTCCACCGAAACTCCAACAACGACTTCCGCCACCTGCGGAACACCGTCATCCACGAGAACGGACACGGACTGGGCTACTACCACGCCGTGCCCTGCACCATCACCAAAATCATGGAGCCAACGATCAACGCGAACCTCCCCCCGCTCCCCATCGACGAGCGCAGGGCCATCGCGTACAACTACGGCGACCGCTTCAGCGGCAACCAGACCTCCGCCGTCGCTCACGACTTCGGCAATCTCAACACCCCCGTCGAACGCAGCGTGCTCGAGACCGATCTGGCTCTGAACCGGCTCGCCTCGCCCAACCAGAACCAGGACGACTGGTTCAAGTTCACGCTCACCACCTCGCGCACCGTCACTATCACCGTCACCCCCACCGGCGGCACATACGCCAACGACACCCAGTCGTCGGGTTGCAACGGTGTCAACGGCTCGCCCGTGCCCACCGTCAACGCCTCATCCGCCGGCAACATCCAACTCGGCCTCTACAACGCCCTGGCCACGCTCATCGAGCAGGCCGTCGACACCGGCGTCGGCAACCCCGAAACGATCACCCGCACGCTCGCACCGGGAACCTATCTCGTCCTGGCCCGCAACGCCGGCTACACCGACCCCTTCGAGACCAACCCCAACCTCACAACCCAACTCTACGATCTGCTCATCCGTGTGGGCTCAGCGCCCGCGCCGCCGTGGGCCGTCGCGGGCGTCAACAAGCGCATCGCGGCAAACACCACCACCTATTTCAACGGCGTGCCCAACTCTCAGCCCGTTGAGCCCGGCACCTTCATCTTCCCCACCGACTATGACTGGGATCTCGACGGTGACGTCAACGGCATTTTCGAGACGCCCAACACGCCACGGCCCACCTTCGAGTACCCCTCCAACGGGGTCTACAACGTCAGGCTCCGAGTCCGTGACAACAACGGCATGACCGACACCGACACGATCCAGGTCACCGTCTTTGGCGCAACCACACAGTTCTTCAGCATCACGCCTAACACCGGCGCAAAGGGTGCCGCCGTACCCATCACCATTTTCGGCACCAATCTGCGCAACGTTACCAGCGTCTCGCAGTTCATCATCTCCGGCACCGGCATCAGTTTCACCGGCACGCCCGTCGTTGATGCGCTCGGCACGCAGATCAGCGGCGTAATCATGAACATTTCCGCCGGGGCCGCCGCCGGCACGCGCACCATCACCATCCTCAACACCGACGGCATGGACGCCGCCCTTCAGGCCCTCAACGCCTTCACCGTCACCAATGCCGCCGGTCCGGCCAACGACGAATGCACCGGTGCAACCTCGTGGGGCAACACCGCAGGGGCCAAGAGCGTCAACAACGCCAGCGCAACCAACTCCTCCAACCAGGTCTACACCGGCACCGGCTGCCCCGCCGCCGGACCCATCAACAACGACGTCTGGTACCGTTGGACTGCGCCCATCTCGGGCCGGCTCACCGCCACCTACTCCGCCACTTTCTCGCTCCGGCTGGCCGTCTATCTGGGCATCGCCTGCCCATCCAGCGCGCCGCTCGCCTGCGACGACTTCGGCGCATCGGTCATCACCGACGTCGTCGCCGGCCAGATGTACACCTTCCGCGCTGGCGGAACCGCGCTCGGCATCACCGGCACCGGCGTGGTCACCCTCGCCATCGAACCCAACGGCGCTTGTTGCCAGGGATCAAGCTGCTCCATCACCATCGAGAACAACTGCTCCGGCAACTGGACCGAGGGCATCGCCTCCTGCGCGATGGTCTCCTGCTGCCCCGCCGACATCAACGCCGACAACCAGATTGATCTGCTCGACCTGCTCGCCTTCAACGCCGCATGGTCGGCCAACCTCGGCCTGTCCGTCGTCGTGGGTTCTCCGGGCGATTTCAACGGCAGCGGTACCGTCGATCTGCTTGACCTGCTCGCCTTCATCGACGCTTGGTCAACCGGTCTGGGCCAGAACTGCAACTGATCGGGGTGGTGGTGGGGCGCGACAGCCGCTCGCTTGCCCGGCCTTCTCAGTTGCCCGGCAGCGCCATTTCCACAGTCTGCTCGCGACGGATCCGCCCCTCGTTCTCCGCCTGCACGACGATCGGCATCGCCACCCACACCGCTTCGCCATCGGCGCTGTCGATCTGCAATCTTCGCACCAGCCGCATCGTGCCATCGCGCTCCACCGCAAACGGCACCGCGCGTCCCCACCGAACCCGCCAACCGCCCGGCTCCACCTGCCCCCTCGCTCCACCCCAGCGCGAGACATATCGGAAGCCCTTGCCATCAACATTGGCAAAGGTGCTGCCCATCGCGGGCCGCAGATTCGTCGACAGCAAATCCTCGCGCCCATAGCCCATCCGCACCCACGCCCACGCCGCCCACGGCACGCTCGCCGCGCTCACAAACGCGTTGTTGAACCGCGCTGAACTTGTCTGGACCGGTCGATGCCGTAGCAGCACCGGCACAAACGTCGTCTCTGGCGGCGGATCGGGCATCAACGTCCGCAACTGCCCAAGCATCGCAAAGTCCGCGCGCGACCGCCGCCGAAACGCGTCCTGCGCGCCGATCTGCACCACACACCCCGTGCCAATCACACCAATCAGCGCTATCCCAACCACCCACCGCCACAACACTCTCTCGGCCCGCGCCCCCGCCCACTCTGTGTCCATGCCCGCGCCCGTGCCGTGTCGTTTTGCGCTCCATTGGTCCATTCCGCGTGCCAGCGCCTCCACCA
>JBGSRG010000228.1:0-3074 GCA_041737685.1 Phycisphaerales bacterium
GCGAATCCGGCTCAGAGCCAGCGGCCCACGCTGCTCGATCCGGCCAAGTGCATCCGTGTTCGTGGTGCCAGAGAGCACAACCTCAAGTCGATCAACGTCGACATCCCGCGCGACAAACTCGTCGTGATCACCGGGCTATCCGGTTCGGGCAAGTCGTCGCTGGCGTTCGACACGATCTTTGCTGAAGGTCAGCGAAAGTACATGGAGTCGCTCTCGGCCTATGCCCGGCAGTTTCTCGACCAACTGAAAAAGCCCGACGTGGACGGCGTAGAGGGCCTGCCGCCGACCATCGCGATCGAGCAGCGCAGCGGCACGGCCAGCCCACGCTCGACCGTGGCAACCACCACGGAGATCTACGACTATCTGCGCTTGCTCTTTGCGCGCTGCGGCCAACCGCGCTGCTGGCACCCGACCAAGTCCAAGAAGGACGGCACAGTGGTCGAGCGATGCGGACGCCCCATCGAGGCGAGCAGCGCCAGCCAGATCGTGCAGACCCTGTACGCAAGAAGCGCGGCTTCCTTGTCCGCTTCTGCCAAGGCATCGGGCGCCGAGTCCGGCGATCGGCGACTCATGATCCTCGCGCCCGTGGTGCGAGCCAAGAAGGGCTTTCATAAGGAAGTTCTCGAAGACGCTCAGGGCAAAGGATGGGGTCGGGTGCGCGTCAACGGCAAGGTGGTGGACATCCGCGAGACGCTGAAAGTCGGCGGCGAGAACCCCATGGGGCTGGGTCGCTATGAGAAGCACACGATCGACGTGGTCGTAGACCGTGTGGTGCTTCGCTCATCGGCCTCAACCCCCGCGACTCCCGCCTCCGCCTCACCCGCGCCCGACGACGATGGCTCGGTGCGGCAGCGGCTGGCCGAGAGCGTCGAATCGGCCCTGCGCTTGGGCGAAGGCACCGTGGTGGTCGCCGAGGAATCTGCGCCGGACCTCTGGACCGACAGCGTGTTCAGCGACAAGTTTGCCTGTGCAGAACATCCGCAATGCGCGCTCGAAGAACTAACGCCCCGCGTGTTCAGTTTCAACTCGCCGCAGGGTGCTTGCGAGCAATGCCACGGGCTGGGCGTGATCCAGGAGTTTGAGGAAGACCTGCTGATCCCCAATCGGTCGATCTCGATCACACAGGGCGCGGTGAAAGCGTGGAAAGTACCGCCACCGATGGGCAAGTTCTATCGCAAGCGCTTGCGGCACTTCTGCGTGCGGTTCAAGATCGACCCGAACGCGGCCATCGAAGACTTGCCAGAGTGGGCGGTGCGCGTGCTGCTCTACGGAACCACGCCCGAAGATCAGCGCACGCTCGGGGCGACCTTTGAGGGTGTCGCCCCCGGCCTTCGCGATTGGTATCAGCGCACCGAGAGTTCGTTCAGCCGCGAATGGATCGGCCAGTTCATGCGTGAGCGAACGTGCCCCACCTGCAACGGCGATCGACTGCGCATCGGCTCGCTGCACGTGCTGGTCCAGAGTTCGCACACGCCCGATGTTGGGCGGTCGCTCTCGGCGACCGTGATCGGAGCCGGTGTGATCGGTGCCAGCGCAAGCGGTACCCGCTCGCGCGAGGAATCCACGTCCGAGTTGGTCTCGGCAACCAAGGCCGCCAAAGCCTCACGCAAGAAAGGAACGTCGGCCAACGGCGCCGTGGCCGCAAGTGGGACCGCCCCCACCACCGCAAGCAGAACCTCCGGCGCGACCGCGGAGGGCGCAGCGCTGAACGTTGCGCAGTTGGCACGGCTGACCATCACCGACGCCGCGTCCTTTGTCGCCGGGCTGAAGTTGAGCAGCGAGCAGCGGATCATCGCCGAGCCGATCCTCAAAGAGGTGCTGGCGCGGCTGGGCTTTCTCGAATCGGTCGGGCTTGAGTATCTTTCGCTGGACCGCAAAACCGGCTCGCTCTCGGGCGGTGAGGCGCAGCGCATCCGACTGGCCACGCAGGTCGGATCGAAACTCGTGGGTGCTTGCTACGTGCTCGACGAGCCGACGATCGGCCTGCACCAACGCGACAACGCGCGACTCATCGACACACTGCGCAAACTCGCCGACACCGGCGGCGGCGGCAACACCGTCATTGTCGTTGAGCATGACGAGGACATGATCCGCGCTGCGGATTGGGTGCTGGACATCGGGCCCGGCCCGGGTGTCCACGGCGGCCGGGTCATCGCGCAAGGGCCTGTTGAATCAATCATCCACGAGACTCGATCGCGTGCGAAGGCCGAGGGCGTGCCCGAGGGCTTGGGCGCCATCCCCGGTGTTGATGATGATTCAGGCCGCGACGATCGAAGGGCGGGTCAGGCGCCCCGACCGCTCTCGCTCACGGGCCTCTATCTCGCGGGTCTGCGCACGATCGTGCCACACACCCGCCGGAAACTCGACGTGAAGCGAGCGATGACCGTCAAAGGCGCAAGCGAGAACAACCTCAAAGAGATCGACGCGGTCTTCCCGCTGGGCGGACTGATCTGCGTCACCGGCGTTTCAGGCTCCGGCAAGAGCACGCTGGTCAATGACATCCTGCTCAACGGTGTCAAGAAAGAACTGCTCGGATCGAAGGATCGGCCCGGCAAGCATCAGAAAATTCTCGGTCTAAAGCACGTCGACCGTGTGATCGAGGTCGATCAAAGCCCTATCGGTCGCACGCCGCGATCAAACCCCGCAACCTACACCGGCATCTTCGACGACATTCGGCGGGTCTTCTCCGCGACGAAAGAAGCCAAGATCAGAGGCTATCTGCCGGGGCGCTTCTCGTTCAACGTGCGGGCACAGAATGGTGGTGGACGGTGCGAAGCCTGCGAAGGGCAGGGGCTGAAGAAAATCGAGATGCACTTCCTGCCCGACGTCTACGTCAAGTGCGAAGTCTGTTCGGGCACTCGCTACAACCGCGAGACGCTGGAAGTGACCTATCGCGGCAAGTCGATCGCCGACGTGCTGTCGATGACCATCGAGAGCGCGTGCGAGTTCTTCGAGAACCATCCAAAGATCAAGCGATTCGTGGAGTGTCTGCGCGACGTGGGGCTTGGATACCTCGAACTCGGTCAGCCCAGCACCACGCTGTCGGGCGGCGAGGCGCAGCGCGTGAAACTGGC
>JBGSRG010000234.1:0-2175 GCA_041737685.1 Phycisphaerales bacterium
TCGGCAGCGCGTCAAGCAACACCGCGCGGGTAACCCCCGCGAGCATCGGCGCACTGTCGAGGCTCGGGGTCACGAGTTCGCCGGACTCGGTGACGACGATGACGTTGGTCGCTAATCCTTCGGCCACCAAGTTGTTACGAATGAGGATCGCATCGTCGGCGTTGGCGTGGGCCGCCGAGAGAGCGGCGATGACGTTGCCCATGAGCGAAATCGACTTGACGTGGCCGAGTTGCCAGCGCGGGTCTTCGAGGGTGACGGCGGATTTGTTTGCCGGTCCAGTGCGACCAATGTCATCGAACGAGGGCTGAGGCACGCAGTAACCAAAGACGGTTGGGCCAGCGCAAAGCATTGAGGCTCCAGCCTTTCCGTTTGGCACGCGGCTGCGAACAGGCTCATCGGCGGTGGGTGTGCCGCGGGTGATCTGCCAGTAGACGAAGGCCTCGGTGAGATTGTTTGCGTGCAGCAACTGCTCGCTGAGCGGGCCGATTCGCTGAGCGTCCCAGTCGATGTTTGCTTCGCGCAGACCGACGGCGAGCCGCGCCACATGCAAGTGCGTTGCGACCATTCGGGGCCTTCGTGCTGGTCCGAACGCCGACGCGCGCAGACCCTCGTACAGGCCATCGCCGAAGACAAAGCCGCGGTCAAAGGGGCTGATCTTGGCCTGTTCGCGCGGCAAGAGTTGTCCGTTGAGGTGGACGATCACGGGCAGAGCGTATCGAGATGGATTGAGGTGGGGCGGGGGCTTAGAGCAGGGCGAGCGGGTCAACGTCGACGGCGGTTTGAGCGTCGCTTTTGACCAAGCCCTGCTGCCTGACTTTGCTAAGTGCGGACTGGATCAGCCCGCGGTGCGAGGCGGTGATTTCGACTGCGACGCGATACTGACGGGCGATGCGGGCGATCGGGCAGGGCAGCGGACCAATGACGGCCAGAAATGAGCGGTTCGGCGGAGTGTTGGCGTCGGCTTTGGCATCGGCACGAAGTTGATCAGCGATCTGCCTTGCGCGGAGCATGGCCTTGTCGAGGTCTTCATCGCGGACGACGATGCGGGCCATGCGGGTGATGGGCGGCAGGCCGGATTGCCTGCGAATGGCGAGTTCTCGCGTGGCGAAGGCGATGTAATCGTGCTGCGCTGCAAGCACGATGGTGGGGGAGTTTGGCTCCATGGTTTGGACAAAGACGCGGCCGGAGTGTTCGCCCCGACCCGCGCGGCCCGCGACTTGGCTGATGAGTTGAAAGGTTCGCTCTGAGGCGCGAAAGTCGGGCAGGCTGAGGGCGGTATCGGCGTTGATCACGCCGACGATTCGGACGTTGGGAAAGTCGAGGCCCTTGGCGATCATCTGCGTGCCGAGGAGGATTCGGACGTGTCCTTTGGCGAAACTGTCGAGTACGTCGAACCAGTCTTTGGCCGAGGTCATGGTGTCGCCGTCTGCGCGTGCGAGCCAACGGGGGAGTGAGTGGGGAGGCGAGTCGGAAAGCGGATCGGGCTGCTGGGTGCTTTGCGCGGCGGATGATCGGGCTTGCGATGGGACGCGTCGTGGAGTTTGCAGTGGGGATGATGGTTGGAAGAGGTCGGCGAACTTGGCGATGACTTCCTCTTCAACGCGCTGGGTGCCGAGGCCGAGCCAGATCAACCCCTTGCCGCAGTCGGGGCAATGTGCGGGCATCAGTCGCTGGGCCAGGCAGTGGTGGCAGCGCATGAGACGTGTGGTTGTTGGTGATTGTCCATCGGCGTGAGTGTGCGAATCGCTGCGGAAGCGCCGGTGATGGACCATGGTGGCATCGCAGTCGTCGCAGGTGAGCACGTAGCCGCAGTTCTGGTCAGCGCAGGCGATGTAGCCGGCGTAGCCGCGTCGATTGAGCAAAAGCACGGCCTGACCGCCGGCGATGAGGGTCTCGCGCATCGCCGCTTCGAGCGTGGGGCCGATCATCTCGCCGATTTCTTGCGCGTGGTGCGATCGGCTGAAGGTGGTGGGGTGCGAGTGGGACCGGGTGTCGTCGGCCTTGCTTGTCGAGCGTCGGTGCCGCGCCATGGCCCGGCGTTCTGCGGCGATATCGATGATGGTGACGGTGGGAAGTGTGGGTGTGCCCTTGAGGGCGATGCGCTCGGTGAGTTCCCAGAGGCGGTACTTGGGGGCTTCGGTCGCGGCGGGCTTGGGCGCGGTGGGCTTGGGCGCG
>JBGSRG010000235.1:0-3766 GCA_041737685.1 Phycisphaerales bacterium
GTCCACGATACGAGCGATGTGCTCAAAAGCCGCATTGAGCCGGTCGAGCATATCGGGTGTCAACATGCTGACAGGGTCGATCAGCACGCTGCTCGAGGCCAGTGTGGGATCCTTGAGAAACTTGAAGGCGCTGGGTGTATCGGAGAGCACATGCCGGGCGTGGGTGCGCAGGATCAGACTGGGACTTGCAGGTGGAGCCGCAACCGGATTGCCGGTTTGGGTTGGCCGGGCCGCGGAGTGATCTTTGTTGGTGATCGCCGCGAAAAGGGCACGCCAGCCATAGTCAGCCATCCACGTTCGCGGATCTGCTCGAAAGCGGGGAGAATCGACGTGCGCTCCAAGACCGGTGTTGAAGTCTGGGTCAATCTCGGCGTATGAGCCTGACCAGCATATCTCTGGCAACGACGCTGAGAGGGGAGTGCTTTCGGGGACGATGCCTGGAGTGTTGAGCGAACGCTCGGGCATGTGCCGCGGATCACCCAGCACGCTGCGACTTCGCCAGACCGCAACCGTCGATCCTCGATCGTCAATGACGCGATCTGTCTGTCGATTGAGCGTCAATCGCTTGCCACTGGTCACGCCGTGGCCCTACTTGCTGGTAGGGTGCGATGGCTTGGCGGGGTGACGTTGGCATCGGTTTCCAGACCGTGGCGCTTGCGTTGGCGGCTGTTGCGGCACTCGTCGACCGGCAGAGCGACGTAGTACTTCCACATGTAGGCAAAGTACCCGCCGCGCCAGATCAGGCCGCTGTCGCCACCGAGATGGCCTGATTCGCTCGCCGCAGCGTGGAGTTCACGGTCGGCACGCGGCAGGTTGTAGTAGGGAATGCTGGGCCACAGGTGGTGCGCGATGTGGTAGTTCATGTTCATCGGCGCGAACAAGAGCCGTTCGACCGGGTTTGACAAGAACGTTGTCAGTCGATGGTGGTCGGCGACGTCGTCGTCCTCAGGGTGGGCGTGCTCAATGAAACTGCGTATGAGGTTTGGCAGATAGGCAAAGAGGTAGACCGGCATGAGCCAGAGCACGGGATAGGCCCACCAGCCGATGGTGAGTGTCAGCCCCGTGATGAGCGCCAACTGCCAGCAGAGCACGATGGCGATATCTCGTAGGGTGTAGGGCGTCTTGGCGGTTGCTCGTTCGGGCTGCTTGGCGCTGGTGCTGGCATCTTCTGAAGCACGGGCACTGTCGTCGGAATTGAGGGCGTACTGATCGGCTGGCACGCTGACCACCGCCACGGGCTTGACAAAGAGGTTGCGAAGCACCGCGATCACGCTGGAGAGCCCCGAGAGAAAGAGCACGTACTCGAGCCGGTTCGACTTGTTGAAGCAGGCGTGCTTGTGCAGGTCCGGGTCGTCGTCGGTCGCCAGGTGCTGGTGGTGCAGCAGGTGGTTCCGATCGTTGATCCGCGTGATCATCCCGATCGGCGCCAGCACCAGCAGATCGCAGAACAGCTCCGTCGACTTGCGAGAGTTGAAAATCCGGCGGTGCATGCCGTCGTGGCCGATGATGAACAGGCCGTAGTAGCGAGTGCCGATCAGTGGCACAGCGATCAGCACGGCCCACCACGTCGGGTAGATCGCGACAAGCGTCCAACCCGCGATGATGCCCAGCCAGCACCAAGCGGTGTCGCGGATGGTCCGCCACGGCCGGAGTTTGCTCAGTTCGCGGACGCGCTGCGGCGGGAGCAAGCGGCGGTGGGCGGCGTAAGGGTTGATCCGGTCAGCGCGGTCAAGCGATGCACCGGAACGGGCACCGCCGAGGGAGGGCTTGGGCTCGACGATTGGCGCGAGCGCAACGCCGCTGGCGGCCTGAGCATCGAGGGAGGTGGTGGTTGCGGGGGCGGTCATGTCGAGGCACTTGCTCCGGCGGCGGGCTTCGCGATTGGATGGTACGCGGAAGCTGGCCGGCAAGTCCCCTTAGGGGATCGAAGCCGACCAGAGCAGCCAATCGCCGTCCGGCGCATCACTCGGTGGTACGCCGATCCACTTGCCGACCGGTTGCCAGTGGGTGGGCTCCAGCTCTCCGGACCGACCCTCGTCGTCGTCGCGGTCGGGGCCGGTGCTGTAAATCACGGGTCCGGATTCGCCGAGGTGGTAGAGGAGCGATTGGCCGGTATAGCGATCGACGCAGTCCTCGATGAGATCGGGTCGCTTCAGATCATCGAGCGAACTCGGCCATTTGCCGTGCACTTGACGGTGATGGGAGATAGCCACCGCAAGGCGCGCGGCGGCGAGCAGCTGGTAGAAGGACTCGCTCGATACGTAGAGCTTCTTCGCGGCGGGGAGCATCGTCGCGATCGGCGTGAATCTCCTGGACCTGGAAGAGATGTCTTCTTCGAACGCCGACAGGGCAGAATCATCCGCTGTCGCCAAGGGATTGGCGAACAGAGCGCGGGCTGCCGCGTGGTGCTCTTCGAGCTTAGCCAGCATCGCGTCACGATCGGCCAATCTGCTGAGCACTGCGAGCGCGACTTCGAGACCTTCGATCTCCTTGCCGGTCCGGAGTTGCTCGTACTTGTGCTGATGAGAGTGGGGATCTTGGCTGACGATAAAGACAGCCGCGAACAATCGCTTGCCTTCGGCTGTCGGTGTCGTTGTCCACTCGCCGTTGCGGCAGTACATGCGGCCGATGATGTCTTGGATGAATTCGCGATCGTCGATGCTCGCCGCGCGGTTGGTCGACACCGCAGACTTCAATGCTGCCTCGAGGCGCGAGTACTGCTCGTTGGAGATCGCGAGCGTTGGTTCGTTGATGAGCCGAAGGACACCCTGCTCGATGATCCACGCGTGCAGGGCCATCACAACCATTTGTGAGATCATCACCGGTTCGTCCGCGAGCGTGCGGGCGAGCGCCAGGGCAGTTGTGATCGATTCCACTGCGCCTTCGGCATCGCCGCGATCGATCCGATCGGCGGCTTCGCAGGTCAATAGCCTGCACAATGTTCGATACGCGCCGAGGTGTGGCAGCAGACAGTCCACGCTGATGAAGTACCGATCCTCATCCGGACGCACCGTGACGTCGTCGGGCGTTCGGTACGCACCGGTGGACTTGCACTTTGCAGCTTGCCTGGCAAGCCTGAGCGCTTCCCCATTCTCGGCGAGCATGGAACGCATCGCGGCCCATTTCTTCGCGTGCTCGCCGTCGCTCGGAGCGGGTGGCGGCTTGAGCAAGGCCGAGCGTTCGTCGAAGTCCTCGGGGAGCTTCAAGGCAGCTTCGGCTTGCAGGATGATGGGCGCTGCGCGATCCTCCATCGGGGTCCGATCCACCGCGTCGTTGTGCTCCTTGATGAAATCCCGGCCGCACGGCCGCGGCAACGGATCGGCGAGCCCATGCTGCACCACTCCCAACAACACTCCCAAAACCACCTCGATGACCATCGAACACCCTCCGTCTGCTTTCTGAGCGTTCACACGCTTGCACGCCCCATCGCAGCCTACTACAGTGCCTCGCACCTACTGGGTGCAAACCGAAGGCACCGTGCATATCCGCTCGGCAAACCCTATCCTGCTCGTTGCGTGAGTCACGAGCAACACATCACGTCGACACCTGCCGGCCCACCCTTGGTCCCCCCACCCCCCCGCCCCCTCCGCGTAGCCATCATCGGGTGGGCACGCCTCAGCGCCCAAGCCTGGGAAGGCAGCGGCTACAACCTCAACGCCTCCGAGTTCGCCCGCGGCCTGGCCATGCGCGGCCACCACGTCCGCTACCTCCAGAGCGGCATGGCCTTCTCGTGGGGCCTCACCGGCCCCGCCGCGCCGAGCATCCG
>JBGSRG010000275.1:0-1921 GCA_041737685.1 Phycisphaerales bacterium
ACTACAACGCATCGGGCGAAGTCGACCTCCTCGACCTCATCGCCTTCAACGAGGCTTGGTCAAGCAACCTCGGCACCTCGGGCAAAGTCGGTGGCCCCGGCGACTACAACAACGACGGCTCGGTCGATCTCCTCGACCTGCCCGCCTTCACCAGCGACTGGTCCAGCAATCTCGGCGTGCCGTGTCCATGAGCGCGCTGTGAGGCACTGTCGATTCAACCGCATTCGCTGTTGCGAGCCGATCGATCCCGGCGAAGTTATCGATCCACCCCAAACCGGGGACCAGGCTGGTTTGAGAAGCAGAAGGCGACGCAAGATTGCCACACACCTTGCCTCGTCCGCCCACGCCGTACCGTTCCATCTGCAAAATGTCCGATGATTGCAGGGTGGTACCCAGATTCGTAGAATCTTATTGGTCGCTGCCAAGATACCGAGGTACAGTTTCCTTGGGTGGGATCATCCGCGAGGGAACATGCATCATGAAGACCTTCTCGCTTCTCGCGGTGATCGCTCTCGTTGCGAACTTGGTACCCACTGACACCGCCTGCGCTCAGTGGACCATCAACTACGTCGTGAACGATCAGAACGCCACAGCGGAGCTTGAGAGCAGACGAGTGCCGCACATGAAAGATGCGCTCAAACGAGTGAAGGACCGGCTCGAGGGTGTGCTTGGCGGGAGTACTGGCGCCGTTTCGATCATGGTGGTGTGGGGGGCTGTGTCCGGCCCACCGGCGATCGCTACTGCTAGTGACGCAACAACCTACACAACATCGGTCAGCAGCGCCCGAGACAAACTCATCAACAAAGCAACGGCCGACAGTGAATCACAGGCCGAGATCGACCTTTACACCGCTCTGCCGATGTCCTCGGTGCCCTTCCGATACGACGGAGCGACGGTTCACAACGCCAACATGATCACAATCCCGAGGGCGCTCAACCAGCACCTTGGCTTTCAACCCATCAGCGGCGGCAGCGACGGAATCATCACCGTCAAGCCACCGGTGACTCCGCAGATGAACTGGCAGTTCTGGCCCGGACCGCTTTTGCAAAATCATGAACACTTCGAAACCGTGATGGTCCATGAAACCCTTCACCTTCTCGGCTTCGTATCTGGAGCAGACTTCCCCATTGTGCCCAGCCGACTGCAAGCATGGGACTTGTTCAGGGTTCCCGAAGCCTCGGTTCCTGTGTCAACCGGTGATTTCTCGACGATCGCGCGTGAACTGAGACCGACCGACGAAGCCGCGTGGATGACCCGTGCCGGCACCGCAACAGGAAGTTATCCGGCATCTCGGGGTACGCGAACCGGCGGCGATGGTCGCTGTCCGAGCCATTGGCGAGCAGCTGCGCTGCTCACACCCCCAACCGTCGTGGGTGTTATGGAACCAAACGTGTTGGGCGGTGCCGCCTTCATCTCGCTCGGTAAGTTGCTGATGTCCAGAGCAGACGTTGAAGCGCTCGACACCATCGGCTGGAACGTCAACCCTGCTTCCCACTCCTACGCGGTGGGCACCGACGTGAATCTCTTCACCCCCGTCGCATCGGCCAGCGTGCCCACAGGTTCCGATCTGACTTTCGTCTGGGAGAATCGCCCCGTCTATTACAGCTGGATGCTGTTCATATACGAGGGAACTGAGGTCGTGGACGATCTTCCCGACCGTGTCTTTCAAGAACTGCACGAAACCAACTTCACGCTCCCCGCCAGCGAATCACTGCCGCCGGGTGAGTACGTCTGGTACGTCGTCGGCAGCACCGAACTCGGCTACATCAACTCCGAGTATCGGCGGCTCACCATCGTCGCCGCGTGCCCGGGCGACTACAACGCATCGGGCGAAGTCGACCTCCTCGACCTCATCGCCTTCAACGAGGCTTGGTCAAGCAACCTCGGCACCTCGGGCAAAGTCGGTGGCCCCGGCGACTAC
>JBGSRG010000282.1:0-3603 GCA_041737685.1 Phycisphaerales bacterium
TCGGGGTTGTTGGTGTAGCGAAGACAAGTCAGGTACACCGAACGCTGATAGCGCTCGATCAGCCCGGTCCAGGCATCTCGGTCTGCCGGCCCGCCCTTCTGCAGTCGGGCCACCAACTCTCGCTCGGCCTCGAAGTCGGCAGGGTCGGCGCCAGGCTGAACGGGCTGAGTCTGCGAGATTCGTTCGTCGTGTTCCACCATGGCTCGCCGTTCCCCCCGCTCCCCTTGCTCCCGCCGCCCCACTGCCTTTGCTGCTACTGAGACCACTTCGTGGACAGCAAACTATTGGATCGAGCGTTCGGTCAAGCATTCGGTACGCACCGTCGCACACCCAAGGCTCGCCGCGGCGGCAATGATCCGTGTTTCCGACTCATGCTCAGCATCGAGCACAAAGAGCGTGCTGCCCGATCCGCTCATTTGAACTCCGCCGTCGCGAGCCAAATCGGCCTTCTTTACTGCGGCCGTCAGATGATCCATCAGTGGGCCGAACTGCGGGACCGCTACGCGTGCCGCAGGCAACAGGTCGTTGAACAACGCCTCGGTGTTGATCTGGCCGGACGCGTTGCTCGACTCGATCGCCGCGCTCACGCGGGCTTGGTCTGGCTGGGCCTGCATACTCACACGGTCGAACGCTTGGTACACCGCTCCAGTGGGACAGCCAAACGGAGGCAGGCACAACAAGGCCTTGGCCGCGAGCGATTTAACACGCTCCACCCGCTCACCCAGTCCGGCGACCACAGCGCTCCGCGGAACGAGCCGAATCAAGGCCGCGGCCCGGTCCCGCTGCATTCGCCCTTTGCCCGCCTGGCTTTGCGCGGCGGCCCGCATCGCCTCCAGCACCGGCTCATCCATGAAGAACGCCAGGTCCGAGCCCAGCCACATCGACCACTCTCGCAGCCTCGCGGCATCGTGTTCCAACTCAAACAACGCGGTGAGCGCCATCATGAGTGCTGCGGCATCGCTTGACCCTCCCGCCAGCCCGCCGCCCGCGGGTATGCGTTTGCGAACTCGCACCTTCACGGGCAGGTGCCGGCCCGTCACACGCTCCATCAGCCCATGCGCGCGAACGGCAAGATCGCGATCCAGAGGCCACTCGACGGGATGGCTTTCGCCCCCCTCTTTGGCCCAGACAACCTCGAACGACCTCTCCGTCCCGTCGCCGTCCGTTTCTGCGCTGTGGCCCTCAGAAAGACGCTCCACCTTTACCTGATCGAAGAGCGCGATCGGCGCGAACCACGACGCGATCGGGTGATATCCCGAGGTATCGCGCTCGCCGCGCTCGTCGAAGCGATCAGTTGAACCCGCCGGCAAGGGTGCGCCGACCGACAAGCACAGATTGATCTTGGCCGGGGCCAGCAGTCGGAGCGTGGACATCGAGCGGATGGTGGCTGTGCTGGCTTGCCGGATCAAGTCGGTGGGGCCTAGCGAGCCAAAAACACAACGAGCCACCGAACTTCTCGGGGGCTCGCGTGCGACGGGGACCGCGACCGGGGTCGTGTTGTGGCTCGGCTCCCTCAATTTGGCGAGAGAGTGTGCCCGGCCGCGCCCCCCCGTCGGAGAGGCCAGAAACACCGCCCTGGCTGGCCTCTTCGTGCCAGCCAGAGCGGTTTCAATCAAGTGGAGTGGACGCCGCGGGAGAACTTCCCGAGGTGCCAACGGCACACAGCTTCGATCGATCTCGCTCGGATCCATTGCTGCGACTAGCTCGAAGGTGAAACGGGCAGCAAGCACACGATACATTCCCCAGTTCAAGGTGTCCAGAAACTCGCCCCAGATTCCCAGACCTTTGGACGGCTTGCACGCACATATCGCAATGCGGGGAACGTTGCGCTCGCCTTTGCGAGTTATCTGACGTGAAGGAGAGAACCGTCGCGCAGCACCTGCCGCGACCCATCAAACCAGCGAGGCCGATCAAAATTGCCGTCACGTTGCTCGTCAACGGCCCGCATTGGCCGATAACACCCTCTGAATGGAGGGTTCATGGCCAAGTCGCGCACGCGGCTGACGCTTGTCAGCGCAGAAGTTTCACCCGCCGATCTGGGCTCTGGCGCTATCGCTCAGCCGCTCTGCCCCGTCGCGGCGATGGACAAAGTGCTCAGCCTTGACCGGCTGCTGAGCCTGCGCAAGCGCGCCCGCCGTGAGGGCAAACGGGTGGTTCAGTGTCACGGCTGCTTTGACATCGTTCATCCCGGCCACCTGCGGCACCTGCGCCACGCACGATCGCACGGCGACGTGCTCCTGGTGACAATCACCGGCGACAGTCAGATTAACAAGGGCGACGGCAGGCCTCTGATCCCGCAAGAACTTCGCGCTGAAAACCTCGCAGCGCTCGACTGTGTTGATTGGGTCTATGTTGAATCGCGCCCGACTGCGGCGGCGCTGCTCGAACAGGTTCGGCCCGACGTCTACGTGAAGGGCAAGGAGTATGAGCAGAACAACGACCCTCGCTTCGCCGACGAGAAGCGGGCGGTGCTCGCCCACGGCGGTCGGGTGGTCTTCTCCTCGGGCGATGTGATCTTTAGTTCCACTGCGCTCATCGCTGCGCTCGAGCGAAGTGTTGATCCGTACCACGCCCGACTGCGAGAGCTGCTGGAGCGCGAAGAACTCTCAGGAGAATCGCTCGCGCGGCTGATATCGCGCTTTCAGGGCAAGCGGTTCGTTGTTGTGGGTGAGGTCATCCGCGATACCTATGTGTTGTGCGACCGGCCCGACGTGGCGGGCGAAAGCCCCATCATGACGCTGCGGCCCGTGGAACGCCGGACTTATGACGGCGGCGCGGCGATCATTGCTCGACATCTGGCGGCCCTCGGCGCCGTTCCCACGCTGGTCACAGCGCTGCCCGCCGCGCCATGTTCAGAAGCCGATGAACTGCGCCGAAGGCTGATGGCCGAGGGCGTAGAGGTTCGCGCGGTTGAGAGCCGAACGCGGATGCCGGAGAAGCAGCGCTTTCTGGTGGGCGGTCAGAAGGTGATGAAACTCGACCTCGTCGAGCGGTACGAGCTCGACGAGACGACGCAACGCGAGCTCGAATCGCTGGTGCTCGACTCGGTGGGCAAAGCGTGCGATGGTGCGATCATCGCCGATTTCGGGCTGGGGCTGTGGAACCCGTCACTGCTTGGGCGTCTGTGCCCAGCCCTGAGGCCGAGAGTGGGCGTGCTCGCAGGCGATGTGAGCGGGCGGCGAAGCCACCTTCGGTACATGCGGCAGATGGATCTGTTGTGCCCGAGCGAGAGCGAACTGCGAGATGCCTGCCACCTGTACGACGAGGGGCTGGGCCTGCTTGCATATCAACTGCTGCGCGAGACCGACTCGAAGCACGCGCTGGTGACGATGGGCGCTGAAGGGCTGATCGCCTTTGACCAACTGCCCAGCGCTCGCAGGCGCAGCACACGCGCAGCGCACTCGAACACGAGCGAGGTCGGGCGTGGCGCTCCGAGAGCGGTCACCGGCGCGGTCAAGAGCGCCTCAGACTCCGACGCCGCGCACACCAGTGCCTGGACGACCCGCCTCAAGGCCGAGCATATTCCTTCGCTGGCCTCGCACGCCGTCGATGCACTCGGCTGTGGCGATGCGATGCTCGCGACCGCCGCGATCTCACTCAGCG
>JBGSRG010000310.1:0-4182 GCA_041737685.1 Phycisphaerales bacterium
CCGAGCAGTTCCTGGAGTTTGGCGATTCTGGCCAACGCTGCTGCGACTTCGTCGTTAAGGCTCACGCGACGATCGTACCACGCTGCGGCAGGGCGCAGGTTGTCGAAGAATGCCGCAGATCGACGCGGCGAGCGATCATGCCTTGCGGGCCACGCCGTCGCTGACAGTGCCCTGACTCAGCATTCGCTCGGTCTCCACATGCTCGATGCGCTGGCGCAGTTCCTCGATCCGTGAGCAGAGCGAGACGACCAACTCGGCCAGTTCCACATTGTTCATCGCCGAAGCGCGAACCTCATCCATGCTCATCGCACCCGTGCCCGAGACAAGCCACTGCGGGCTGGTGCCAGTCACGCGGCACAGTTCGGCCACGAACGCGGCGGGAGGTGCGTTGCCCTTGAGGTATCGCCGCACCGAGGCTTCGTTCCAACCCGTAAGTTCTGAGACGTCGCGAGAACTCCGGCGGCCAACGATAAGGCACAGTCGGTCATGGAGTGTGAGGGCCATAGCAGCATCATACCAGAGTATTGTGGATTCCGTTGCACAACTGCGACATTGAGCGGCCCCCGTCGGCCTATCCCACGTCGGCCAGGCCCAGCCATCGCCCGTGCTGCTGCATTAGCCGCTTACGCAGCAGCGATTCCTTTGGTGTGCCCAGGCTCGGTGATCGCTCGATCCAAGCCTGCGCGTCGCGTCGGGCCAGACTCAGCAGGTCGCGGTCTCGCATCAGGTCGGCCACAAGCAGCGACGGTGCACCGGCCTGTCGAGCGCCGAACACCTCGCCCGGCCCGCGAAGTTCCAGATCCTTCTCGGCCAACTCAAAGCCGTCGGTTGTCGCCACCATGGTGCGAAGGCGGGCCTCTGCGTCGGGGTTCGACGCGTCGCCCATGAGGACACAGACGCTTTGTTTGGCCCCGCGACCCACGCGACCTCGGAGTTGGTGCAACTGGGCGAGTCCAAACTGATCGGCGTGCTCGATCACCATCACTGTCGCGTTCGGCACGTCAACGCCCACCTCGATCACGGTTGTGGCGATCAGGCAATCGATCTGACCAGAGCGAAAGCGGGACATCACGGCGTCGCGAGTATGAGCCGAGAGGCGGCCGTGCAAAACCGCAAGCCGTTTCCCGGCCAATTCGCCGGCCTCAAGCCGCGCATGGACGGTTCGCAGGTCGTTCAGTTCTGCGTCGCCGCCCTCGCCGGCGGTGCTTGCCCCGGCGTCGATGGCGGGCACGACCACAAAGGCCTGATCGCCCGCGTCAAGGCGTGTGCGGAGCCAAGTGTAAACCTCGCCCGATTGTGCGGGTTGAACCCACCTGGTAATCACCGGTGTTCGGCCCGGCGGCAGGTGCCGAATGGTCGAAACGTCCAAGTCGCCAAAGAGCGTCAGTGCCAGCGTCCGCGGAATGGGCGTCGCCGTCATTACGATTGTGTGAGGCGTCATCGGTCGGCCACGATCATCCGTGCCCGACTTGCCGCGAAGCCCAGCGCGTTGATGCACGCCAAATCGGTGTTGCTCGTCAATCACCGCGACCGCGAGCGAGGCAAACCGGACGGATTGGCCGATCAGCGCGTGCGTGCCGATGGCGATATCGATGTCGCCGCAAGCAAGCCCACTGAATCGCTCGGCACGCTCGCGGTCGGACATCGAGCCAGTGAGCAAAGCAACGCGAACCTTGGAGCCTTGGAGTGCATCGCTGATTGATCGAAAGTGCTGTTCGGCCAGAATCTCGGTCGGTGCCATCAGAGCGGCCTGCCTGCCCGCGGCGACAGCCATGAGCATCGCATAGAGCGCGACGACGGTTTTGCCAGAGCCAACGTCGCCCTGAAGCAGCCGGTTGGCGGGCGCTGGCGTCTGAAGGTCCGCCGCGATCTCGATGACCACACTGTCCTGATCTGGCGTAAGGGCGAACCCGAAGCGAGCCCGGATGCGCTGGTCGATCGTTTGGTTCCAGCCCAGAACTGGGGCGGAAGTTCCGCGCAGAACTTGCTCGCGGCGCAGAAAGACCCCCAGTTGCAGCAGAAGTAGTTCGTCAAAGGCCAGCCGGCGGCGGGCCTCAACGTGCTGGCCCTCATCGCTCGGCGCGTGGGCCATGCGGTATGCCTCGCTCAACAGGGGCAAAGAACGGGCCTGTCGATATTCAGCGGGGAGGTGGTCCTCGATCTGGTCAACCACCAGCGGCAGGATGCCCGCGATGAACTTCTGAATGGTCGCCGAGGGCAGGCCGTCAACCGCCGGGTAGACGGGTCTGAGGGTTGCCCCAGTTTGGCCCTCCGTGACTGGCTCGACCGGATGCTCAGGTTCGGTGCCGCGAACGGGTTCGATGACGGGGTTCACGATCTGCAACCCCACGCCGTAGCGAGCGACCTTGCCCTGCGCACGCAAGCGCATTCCGGGCAAGATTCTGTGCACCATGTGAGGCTGGTTGAACCAGACCAGATCAAGCCGACCGGTGTGATCGAGCAAGACGGCCTCGAATCGTCCAGACTTGCTGAATCGGCCGCCCTTTCCGCCGCTGAAACGCGTGGCGGTGATCTCGCCAGTCGCCCGGCCGATCTGACCTTCCTTGAGTTCAATGATTGACGATTCTGCTTCGATTCGCTCGTAACGGGCCGGCAAGTGCTTGATCAGATCCGTGACGGTGTTGATGTCGAGACGGCCGAATGCCGCGAGACGCGCAGCACTCAGCCGGTGGGGGGGGTCGAGTTGGTTGAGCGGCGTGTCCAGTCGCACGCCCAGACGGTATTCGGGCGCGGGATGGGAGGATCGAGCGAGCACGCCTGTCACGGCAACCGGCGGTGCCGCGGCGGGTACCATCGTGCAAGCGAGCAAGAGAAACTTGTGGCTGACTTACTGAATGATCTGTTCCGTTCCACCGGTTCGCAATCCTCACCATATCACCACCAGCCTCCGCCCTCACGACCATAATCGAGAAACTCATGGCCAAACTCAATCTGGACCTGCTGAAACGACTGTGCGAGACCCCCGGTGTTCCTGGTCGAGAGGAGCGGGTTCGGGCGCTGATCGAGAAGGAAGTAAAGGGGTTGTTTGACCAAACCCACACCGACCCGATGGGCAATCTGGTCTGTCTGCGCAAGGCTCCAAGCGCCGGTGGCAAGAAGGGTGGCTCTTCGGGCGGCGGCGGCAAAGACCGGCCCACACGCGTGCTGCTGCTCTGCCACATGGACGAGATTGGCTTCTATGTCACGCACATCGACGACAAAGGCTTCATCAGGCTCAACAGCGCGGGCGGCTTTGACACTCGCAATCTGTTCTCTCGGCGCGTGCTGGTCTGCACCAACGACGGGGACATCAAGGGCGTGATGAACCCCGGCGGTCGGCCGATCCACATCGCCACCGACGAGGACAAGAAGAAGATCCCTGAAGTGAAGGACTTGATGGTGGACATCGGCCTCAAGGCCGACAAAGTAAAGAAACTTGTCCGCACGGGCGACTATGTGGTGATGGATGAGCCGGCGATTCAGGTCGGCGACAAGTTCGTCTCGAAAGCCCTTGACAACCGCGCGGCGTGCTGGCTGGGCATCGAGACGGTGCGGGCCCTAGTTGAGTCAAAGAAGTCGGCCCTGCACGCCTGCGACCTGTATGTGGTCTTCACGGTGCAGGAAGAAGTGGGGCTTCGCGGCGCGATCACGGCGAGTTTCGGTGTTGAACCTGACGTGGTCATCGGCATCGACACCACGCTCTCGTGCGACACGCCCGGTGTGCCCACCGAGGAGCGTGTTACGGTGCAAGGCGACGGCGCGGGCCTGCACATCATGGACGGTTCTTTCATCAGCGATCACACGCTGATTCAGGAACTTGAGGACCTTGCGCTCAAGCACAAGATTCCGCATCAGCGGACGATCTTGGCTCGCGGCGGACAGGACGGCGCTGCGGGCCAGCGGACCCGCGCGGGCGCACGTGCCGCGGGTATTGTTGTCGGCACACGCTACATCCACACCGTTACAGAGATGATCGACACGGGTGATCTGGCCGCCGCCAGAGACCTGCTGGCGGCGTGGATTCCGACGGTCAAGTGAGCGACGAGGTTCGCTGTCGAGAAAGGAGCCATCTGAGGACAAGCCCTGCGCCGAGCACGCTCAGGCCGGCGATCCAAGCGCTCGGCTCGACCCAGAAGGCCAACGAGACGCACGCAAAGAGCCCGAACCAAGCCAGTGCAGGGT
>JBGSRG010000311.1:0-4536 GCA_041737685.1 Phycisphaerales bacterium
CCGTCTCCGCCGCCGCCGGTGGATGCGCCCGCGGCGACCGCGATGCCGCCGAGCCGGACGGTGAGGGTCGAGGCCATCATGAGCAAGGCCGACAGGCCGAGCGAGAGCGTGCAGAAAGTGGTGACGGGCTGCTCGAGGAACCAGCGTGCCAGGCCTGTGGTGGTGCCCTCTGGGTATCGCTGATAGCCCGTTGAATCGAGCAAGGCGTTGAGGCAGAGGAAGGGGTTGAGGGCGGTGTAGTAGGTGACGATGGCGCCGCCGGCGGTCAGGCGGTCGGCGGCGAACGTGATGGCGATGAACGAGACCACCGCGACATAGAACGTGAAGACCGCTCGCTTGCCGACCAGCCGCGAGACGCTGAGCGCGATGGCCAGCGCACCCACAAGCACCGCGGCGGAAGCGGCGATGAGATAGGAAGCGAAGATGGTGGTGCCGGGCACGCCGCCGAAGTACTGCGTGAGCGCAAACAGCGGCAGCGAACTGAAGAGCAAGGCAAGGATGAAGAAGAGCCGACCGAAGAGATTGCCCAGGACGATCTCGCCCGACGAGAGCGGCGTGGTGAGCAGAATGTCCCAGGTGCGCGGGTTGGCCTCTTGCGCGATGGCCCCGGCCATGAAGACGGGCGCGAGGAGCGTGATGAGGGCGATCTGGAAGTAGGCGACCAGCTCGAACGAACCCGCGGCGGCCGAGGCGAGGGCACGCGAATCGAGATCGCCGACGACCGAGACGAGCAGGAAGTAGAGCAGGGCGATGATGAGCGCGCCGAGATAGATCGAGCGGATGTAGAAGTGCCGCGTGCGGCGCGAGCCGCCCTGCACCAAGCGCACCGCGATCGGATTGATCGGACCGAGTCGGAGCAGCCATCGGAGGAGAACGGGCATGGCCGAGATGATACGGTCGAAGGGGTGTGCGGTTTCGGCGGGCCGCGAACTGTGGGCGTTTGGCCGGTAGGCCTTTGGCGCTTGGGTGTTCGGCTGGTCGGCCTTTGATGCGCGGGCAGTGGCTGCCCGGTTCAGCCGCCCGCGGGCTTGGCCTTGTAGCCCAGCGCGTTGAGTTTGGTGACGATGGCGTCGCGATGGTCGCCCTGAATGACGATCTCGTCGCCGTCGATCCCGCCGCCGGTGCCCAGGCTTGTTCGCAGGGCTTTGAGCATCGCGCTGAGATTGGCGGGTTCAGGGTCAAGCCCGGCGATGACGCAGCAGGCCTTGCCGCGCCGCTTCTCGCGCCGGACGCGTGGGGATTGGTTCTGGGGTTGGATGACTTGGCCAGCGCGGTTGCGTGGGCAAGTGCAGACCGCGGGCGCGGTGGCTCTGGGGAGGGGCTTGCCACAGACTTCGCAGGTTACGGGTTGTTGCAGCGATGTTCCGTGAAACAGGCCGGGCATGGCTGAGGGTAGAGCGTGTGCGAAGGTAGAGATCAGTATCGCGCTGGCGTGGGCTGCTCCGCCGCGGCCCACGAGTTTTTGACCTCGACCATCGTCGCGTCGGCGGCGGTGGGCGTGGTGCCGGCGTGGTCTTTGGCGACGTCCATGGCCACCGCCTTGGGCAGCGCACTGTTGAAACGCATCAGCGTTGGGGGGATCTGGTGCATCAATCGTGTGGCCACAACCACCGTCGCCGAGTCGTTCAGGGCGGTTGCGGTTGTGTGCAGCATGGTTGAACAGGTCATCAAGAAACTCATCGCGGTGATGTCGTCGCGCAACATGCGTGACACCGCCTCGGTGCGTATCTGGCCGTAGAGGCCCGCCACAAATCCGGTGGCGGCGGTGACGGCTCCTTTGATCGCCGCGGCGGTGCCAGCGCCGCCGATGGATTCGAGGTGAACCTCGAGCGTGGTGTGGGCTTGCTTCACGAGCGCGCTGGCTTCAGCGATGCTCGCGTGCGCTGCGGGCGAATGCTTGAGCGTGTCGCTGTCGAGTTGGCGATTGAGCGCGCCGTCAACGTGATGAAACGCGGCGGCGAGGTCGGCGACGTAACCGCGAATGGTGTCCTTTGGCTCGTTCATTGTGTCTCCTTGGATGGGTGAGGGCGAGTGTGAAGACCCGAGATCGGGCAAGCGGGGGTAACTGGCGGCGTAGTGGGCCGCTGTAGTCGGAGCAGGGTTCAAGGGACGGCTGAGTGCCTCGGCGCACAATGCCGTCGAGGTCTGGGTTGCTCGTCCAAGCGTGGTACACGCCTGTGATTCGACGGACACCCCGCGTCGATTGTTCATCCGGCACTCAAGAGCGACGATGCCGGGAGCGATCAACACTCAGTCGCCGGTCGAGTTCACACCGTGGCGGAAACTCGCTGCGGCCCGGCGGTGGGTGTGATCGTTGAAACTTTCGCCGGCGTTGCGGCTTGGTCAAGTTCAGCGCCCAAAGCATGAAGGGGCCGATCGGTGGCTCCTCGTGCGAAGACCTCGATCATGCGAGCGTTGAACTCTGGCAGATCCTTGGGGTCGCGGCTTGTGACGAGCCCTTTATCCACGACGCACGCCTCATCGACCCACTCGGCCCCAGCGTTTTCAAGGTCGGTGCGGATGGACTTGTAGGAGGTCATGCGCTTACCCGCAACCGCGTTGGCGTCGATCAGGGTCCACGGGCCGTGGCAGATCGCCGCGATCGGCTTGCCAGCTTCGATGAATCCGCGAACAAACGCGAGCGAGTGCGCATCGGTGCGGAGTTGATCGGGGTTGGCAATGCCGCCGGGCAAGAGCAGCGCATCAAAGTCGTCGGCGCTGGCTTTGGCGACGGTGACGTCAACGACGAAAGTGTCGCCTTTGTCGAAGTGCTCCCAGCCGCGAACGTGCCCCGGCTTGAGCGAGACCACCCGGACGCTCGCGCCGGCGGCGTTGAGCGCGTCTCTGGGCGAGGTGAACTCCGACTGCTCGAAGCCGTCGGTCATGAGTGCGGCGATTGTCTTTCCTGCGAGTGGGCTGGCCATGCATTCTCCTGTGTCTGGTCCTGTGAGAGGGACCTTGGAGAACAATGCCCCGGCTGCGTGAAGTCAAGGCCCGCGCGCGGATGAAAGTGCGTTCATCGGGGCCACCCTTGGCCTTGGGCGTTCAATGTGACTGCTTCGTGCGCTGCTCGACGATGTGACATCGCAGCCAGCGGCAGCGTGCGCACCATCGCAAGAGTCGCGGACGACCGGCAGCGCCGCGTCGAATGCCGTACTTGCCGAAAGGCTCAGTGCATCCGCATTTGAGGCATCGGATCACCCATCCGGGAGCTCGGCGTTCGTCGGCGTCGGTGGTGTCCATTGAAAGCGAATTGATGGGAACTGGTGGACGTGTGTTTCGCGCGTCTATCCGATTCAGGCCTGCATCGGCACAAAAGTGCTCGTGCGTATGTTCACAACGCCGCAAGGCGCGCATCACGACGGGACGAAAGAGAGTGCCACCATCCGCTGTCACAGAGCGTCTACGCCGCCTCCGCCTCAACATACGCCGTGACCGTCGAAGGTGGCGGGAAAGCCGCTCCGTCCTCTCGGAGTCCGTCGATGTGAAAGCGGACCGCCTCGGCGATGTTTGCACGGGCTTCCTCGACCGTTGCACCGGTATCGATGCACCCGGGGAGGTCCGGCACGTTCGCCGAGTAGTTCTTGCCCGCTTGTTCGATCACGATCCCGTAGCGCATGGTCTTACCTGTGTGTCCGTTCATCGCTGGCCCTTCATGGCAGCGCTCACCCCATGTGCTTGACGACGGCCTCACCGAATTCGGAGCACTTGACCTTACGAACTTGGGTGTCGCCCTCGGCCTTCATCAGCCGCTCGAAGTCGTAGGTGACGGTTACGGCCGAGATAGCCCCGTCCATGCCCTTGATGATGACGTTGATGTCGGCGGATCGGCTCACGGGCTTATGGTACCGGCGGGCGTGAGATTCCGCAACGGATCTTTGAGGGAAGGCACGAGGCATTAGGCACTGGGCAGTAGGCAGAGAGGAAGGGGGGCGGTGCGGCCACAAGGATGGAAGAAGGATGGGGGTGGTTGGGGACGCGGGGGCGGGCGCGGGCATTGAGCCTCTTGTACCCCTCTCCGGGGCAAGGAAACGATAAGGGCGCACCGTTTCCACGGGTTGCGCTCGCTCGAAGACTCGCTTGCTCCACCCGTGGCTACATCCCAGCGCCCCTCCGGGGCGGAAACCACGGTCTTTACCCCATGTACTTGACGACCGCCTCACCGAACTCTGAGCACTTCACTTTCTTCACCTGCGTGTCGCCCTCGGCCTTCATCAGCCGCTCAAAGTCGTAGGTAACGGTCTTGGCGGAGATGGCGCCGTCCATCCCCTTGATGATCAGATCCGCCGCCTCCGTCCAGCCCATGTACCGCAGCATCATCTCACCTGAGAGGATGACCGAGCCGGGGTTCACCTGATCTAGGTTGGCGTACTTGGGCGCTGTGCCGTGCGTGGCCTCAAAGATCGCGTGCCCTGTGAGGTAGTTGATGTTGGCGCCGGGGGCGATGCCGATGCCGCCGACCTGCGCGGCGAGCGCATCCGACAGATAGTCGCCGTTCAGGTTCAGCGTCGCGATCACGTCAAAGTCGCGAGGGCG
>JBGSRG010000046.1:0-6356 GCA_041737685.1 Phycisphaerales bacterium
CCCCCCCCCCCCCCCCCCCCCCCCCCCCCCCCCCCCCCCCCCCCCCCCCCCCCCCCCCCGAACCTCGCTTCTGCCTGTTTCATCGATGTTGCTCCCGATGCGGTGTGAAGCCCGCCCGGCGGTCGGCAAGAGGTGCCCCTACAAAGGTTGCCTCTATCTGTACCAACCGTCGGCTGCTCCGGTTGCAGGCCGGTCGGGACGCACGCCCCGACTTTGGCCCGCACATCTCTCGCAGCATGAGCGATAGAAATCCCGCTGTCAAGGGTCTTTCGGCGATTGTGGATAAGTTGGGAAACCGGTCGATTTGCTCTTCACAATGAAGACGCATTAGAGAGTTACAAATCTGTGTGTTGCCGTTGAATTTGCAATATAAATGTTTCAGAGGAGTCCTGCACCTCTTTGCAACCTGCTTGTTCCATCGCTGCGCCACTACAACTCTTCCAGCCGCCGGCGCGTCTCGAGTTCGCGCAGATCGCCGAACAGCCCACCCAGCTCGCCCGCCAGTACGTCCCGCAGCGCATACTCGCCCGCAAGGCGTTCATCGGCCACAATGCCGTCCTTCCAGCGATAGGTTCGGATCTTCTCGCTCCGCTCGCCCGTGCCGATCTGGGCGCTGCGGGCGGCGGCGCGTGCGTCGTGAACCTTGCGCCTTTCAAGTTCATAGATCCGGGCCATCATCAATCTTCTGGCCCGTTCGCGGTTCTGCTGCTGGCTCTTGCTCTCTTGCATGCGGACTTCAATACCTGTGGCCTTGTGAACCAGTTTCACCGCGGTGGCTACCTTGTTCACGTTCTGCCCGCCGGGGCCTTGCGAAGTTGTCACGTCTTCGGTAACGTCGGCCGCCCAGTCGATCTTCACTTGCACTTCTTCAGGCTCGGGCAGCACCGCCACGGTTGCGGTGCTGGTGTGGATGCGGCCCTGGGTCTCGGTCGCGGGCACGCGCTTCACGCTGTGTACGCCCGCCTCGAAGGCCATCTCGCTCCAAACGCCCTCGCCGCGAACGTTGACCACAGCTGATCGCACGCCGCCGACGGTGGTCTCGGACGAGAGTTCGAGCACCTCAAAGGCCCAGCCCTTGGTCGCGGCGTACTTGCCATAGATTTCGAGCAGGTCACGCGCCCAGAGCGTGGCTTCGTCGCCGCCGGTGCCCGCACGAACTTCGAGCATGACACTGCCCACAGCGCGGTCGTCGCTGTTGACGAGTTGTCCTTTGATGCGCTCGAACGCAGCCACAGCCGCGGCCTGAACGCTGGGCAGTTCCTCGCGGGCCATTTGGGCAAAGTCGGCATCCGCGGCCGAGCCCTCTGACGCGATCGCCTCTTGCAAGGCTGTTGCTTCAGCCGTGAGGCCTTGATATCGGGCGTACTCGCTGACCACACCTTCGATGGCGGCACGCTTGATGGAGATTTCTCGCACGCGTCTGTGATCGATAGCGACAATCGGGTCTTCAAGTTCGCGCGACAGCCGCTCAAACTCAGCGCTCAGGCCGTCAAGCTTTCGCTTCACGGCTTCATTCGGCCCAGTTTCGGCACCTGTGCTCATGGAGGGCCGATGGTACACAGCGGATGGGGTGGTTTCGGCGTAGCAGAGATGCTTGCAAGGGCGGCGGTCGCCAACGGCGCGGGTGGCTCGCCAAGGTGGGAGGATTGCGTGAGCGCGGTGCCGGTGCTTCGCGGGGCTTGATGTGCGAGGAAGGCACTGGGCCTCACCCGCTGCGGCGATCGGCCTCCAGATTCTCGCAACGAACAACCCCCAACCTCTGCGCGTCGGCCCGGTATCATGCTCCAAGAACGACACCAACTCCCGCCGGTCCATCGGCCCGGACCTCAGCCAGCGGAAGACTCACAAACAACCGCTTTCACGCAGAGCCGACAACCGCCGATCCGGCCTCGCCCCAGCATCTTCCCCCGCGAGCACGCATGAACTCAGCCGTTTCCATCTCTAACGTCCGCAAGGCCTTTGGTGACAAGGTCGCCGTCGACGATTTGAATCTTGAGATTCCCTCCGGCTCGCTCTGCGGGTTCATCGGCCCCAACGGCGCGGGCAAGACCACCACCATCCGCATGGTCATGTCGATCATTTTCCCTGATCGCGGCGATATCCGTGTGCTGGGCAAGGCCTCGGCGATGGAGTCGAAGGACCGCATCGGCTATCTGCCCGAAGAACGCGGCGTCTATCGCAAGATGAAGGTCTCAGCGTTTCTCAAGTACATTGCGAGGCTCAAGGGTGTTGACGCAGCCGCGGCGGGTCGCAAGGCAGCCGAGTGGCTCGAACGCGTTGACCTGGCCGACAATGCCAAGCGTCGTTGCGAGGAACTCTCGAAGGGCATGCAACAGAAGGTGCAGTTCATCGCCTCGGTCATCCACGAGCCAGAACTGCTGATCCTCGACGAGGTTTTCAGCGGGCTCGACCCCGTCAACCGAAAGCTGATGCGTGAACTCATCGATGAGCAGCACCGCGCCGGCCGGACGATCATCTTCTCTACCCACGCCATGTACGAGGCCGAACAACTCTGTGACCGCATTTTCATGATCCACCACGGCAAGAAGGTGATCGATGCGCCCTTGAGCGAGATTCGCCATCGCTTCGACGCCAGAACAATCATCGTTGAACCGATCGGACCGTTCGACGAAGCCATGCGACTGGCGGCACAACTGTCCGGCGTGGTTGACGTCCAATCGCATCGTGACGGCCTGCACGTAACCATCGCCGACAACGCCGACCCCGGCAGTGTGATGGCCGATGCCGTCAGCGTGCTCAACGATCCGCCGAGCGAGGGGGTGCGGCGAATCGAACGCAAGCGCATCTCGCTCGAAGAGGTCTTTATCGACTTGGTCGAGGCTCGCGGCGAGGTTCTTGCCGATCACGACCGAGCCCAGATCGCAAGCATCGGCGCCGGATCGGCCGACGCAACAACCGTAACGGCGAGGGCTTCGTCATGATCCGCAAGATGTTCGACGTCGCCGTGCGAGAGTTCAGCGCAACGGTCTTGACCAAGGCCTTCCTGATCGGTGTGTTTCTACCGCCGTTGCTGATGATCGGTGCGGTGATGCTGATTCCCGCACTGATGAATCAGAAGCCGCCCAAGACACAGGGGCGCGTTGCGATCATCGACCAGTCTGGCGTTACGATGGAAGGGATTCGGGCTGAACTCTCGCCCGAGCGAATGAACGCCACGCGCGATGAGCGCCGTGAGCAGGCCAAGAAGATCGTCTCTGAATCGGCCCCCGGCATCGTGCCGCAGGCACAGATGGACACCGCCATGGACCAGGCGCTGAGCCAAGCACTGGGCGATGGACCGAGCCTCACCGTCGAATCTTTGGCCGCCGATGCGGACATTGACGCCGCCAAAGCCGAGATTCCTACTACTCGCAGCAAGCGCGACCTGGAGGGCACCGACCCGCGGCTCGCGCTTGTGGTGGTGCCCGCGCGTGCGGTTCGGTCGGCAACACCGGAGACAGAAGATCTGGCTGCTTCCGGCGGCGAACGACCGACGAACACCGGCCAGTCTCCCGGCACATTCGAGTCATTCGAGCTTTTTTCAGCGCCGACACTCGACATCGAGGTCAGGCGTGTCATTGAGAGAGCCGTCGAGCGATCGATCATTGACGCCCGCATCGCCGCGGCGGGGCTGAACGCCGCGAGCATCCGTGCGCTGATCTCGACGCCTGACTCCAAGAGCGTGACGGTCACAAAATCTGGTGAGCGCCAAACCAGCGAGGTGGCGGCGATGCTGGTGCCCGGTGCCTTCATGCTGCTGCTCTGGATCAGTGTCTTCACCGCGGGCCAGTCGCTGCTCACGTCGACGATCGAAGAGAAGGGCTCGCGCGTGATGGAGGTGCTGCTCTCGGCGGTTTCGCCGCTGGAACTGATGACCGGCAAGATCTTGGGACAGATGGCCGTGGGCCTGCTCATTCTAGCGATTTATGGTGGCGTGGGTGTGGTCTCGCTCATCGCGCTGGCCATGGGCGAGTACATCAACCCCATGAATCTGGTGTATCTGGCCATTTACTTCTTGATCGCCTTCATGCTCATCGCGTGTCTGATGTCTGCGGTCGGGTCGGCCGTCTCTGATCTGCGTGAGGCGCAGGCGCTCATGGGCCCCATCATGATCGTGCTCATCATTCCGATGATGTTGTGGATGCCCATCATGCGGAACCCCAACAGCGGCTTCGCCGTTGCGTGCAGCTTTCTGCCGCCGATCAGCCCGTTTGTGATGGTCCTTCGGCTTGGCGGGAGCGAGCCGGTCCCCTTCTGGCAGATTCCGGCTTCGATCGCCCTTGGGCTTGCGTGCGTTGTGGTTGCGCTCTGGGCCACGGCCAAGGTTTTCCGCATCGGCGTGCTGATGTATGGCAAGCCGCCAACATTCCGCACGCTGCTTTCCTGGGTGCGGATGGCGTGAAGAAGATTCGCAAGACAGGACGCGGAACAGAATCAAAGCGAAGCGCACGCAGACGCACCGGACGGGCGGGCCGCGATGGCGATGTCGGGCCTGGGCTTGGTTCTACGGCGCAGCCCCCGCCGGACCGATTCGATCTCTACGAACTGTGCGTGCAGTCACCCGAATATGACGCTCGCATGATCGACGCGATCTATCGAGTGGGCAAGCCTCCCAGACGCAGCACGGTCGGTCGCCGAGGCTCGAAGCTGTCCAGGTGTTCTCTCATTCTGGGCGAAGATTTCTGCGGCACCGCCGCGATCGCTCGGGCGTGGGTAGACATGGATGAGTCTCGCAAGGCTGTCGCTGTCGACCATGACCGCGAGGTGATTGAACGGGCCATTCTCTCGAACGCTCAGCCATTCAGCCACGGCGGGCATCGTCATTCGATTGGCGCCGCTGCTGGTATGGACAGTGTCGCACGAACACGGATCGACTATCTGCTCGCCGATGCTCGCGATGCCGAAGATCGTGCCGATGTGATCGCCCTGCTCAACTTCGCGGTGTGTGAGCTTCACGATCGGGCCTCGCTGGTCGGCTATCTCTCGCACGCACGCCGGCGGCTTCGCAAGCACGGCCGTCTTGTCTGCGATATCTATGGCGGCGCTGACGCGTTCGTGCCGAGCCAGACCCATCGCACGTTCGACCATCCCGCCGGGCACGAGGTCGAGTACACCTGGGAGCAGCGAAAGGCCAATCCGTTGACGGGCATGGTGGAGAACGCGATCCACTTCCGCGTGCGACCCGGCCGACGGTCCAAGCAGTGGAGCACGCATCGCGACGCGTTCGTCTATCACTGGCGGCTTTGGTCGATCCCGGAACTTCGTGAGGCGATGAGCGAGGCGGGCTTTGCAAGCACCGAGGTCTTCGCTCGAAGTGCCGGGGCCATCACCCACGACGGCCAGTTCGCCGTCGAAGCCTTGACCAATCCGGAGGAACTCGACGAGAGTTTTTCTTGTCTTGTGGTTGGGCGCGTGTGACCGCCGCTTTCCCGCTTGTCCGGCTTCATGGCCTCGCGCCTCACACCGCCACAGGCGCACCAAGCGCCGGGTGCGGGTCATAGCCCAACACTTCGACATCTCCCGGCGTAAGAGCGAACAGGTCTCGCACTTGCGGGTTCAGCCGCAGCGTTGGCAGCATTCGCGGCGGGCGACGCAGCAACTCCTGAGCCTGTTCGAGGTGATTCTCGTACAGATGCACGTCTCCAAAGGTGTGAATGAACTCGCCCGGCTCCAGCCCCGTGCAGTGCGCCACCATCTGCGTCAGCAGCGCATAACTTGCGATGTTGAATGGCACGCCTAGGTACAGGTCAGCGCTTCGCTGATACAACTGGCAACTCAGCCGACGCGATGCGCTGGCCGCGGTTCCACTTCCTCCACCGCTCACGTAGAACTGAAACATCGTGTGGCACGGCGGCAGGGCCATGCTCGGCACGTCGGCCACGTTCCACGCGCTGACGATCAGCCTTCGTGAGTCGGGATTGGTGCGAATCTCGCTCAGCACCTGCGCGATCTGGTCCACCACCCGACCGTCCGGGCACGCCCAACTCCGCCACTGCTTGCCGTAGACCGGCCCAAGCTCGCCTTGCTCATCGGCCCACTCGTCCCAGATCGACACCTTGTGGTCGTGGAGAAACTTGACGTTCGTCTCGCCGCGGAGGAACCAGAGCAGCTCGACGATGATGGAACGCGTGTGGATCTTGCGGGCGGTGACCAGCGGAAAGCCCGGTCCAGCGGAGCTGAGGTCGAACCGCAACTGGTGGCCGAAGATGCTCCGCGTGCCGGTGCCGGTGCGATCGCTCCGCCGCTCACCATGCTCCAGGACCAGCCGCATGAGTTCGAGATAGTTCCGCAAGCGATCCTCCCTGACCGGACGCATGGACACCGGCTCCGCCGGTCGCACGCCCGCGCGGCATGAT
>JBGSRG010000321.1:0-2345 GCA_041737685.1 Phycisphaerales bacterium
GGTCGAACCCGTCCGCACGCCCCGCCGCCGGGACGCTACCGCACTGCCGCCCGCCTGCCTTGGCATGTCAGTCTTCTCAACTCCATCTGAAACAGCACCCAGTCATGCGAATCCTCTCCGATCTGTTTACCTACCCTGTATTGGGGAGTGGCAGGTGGATCTGACGTGAATAGCTCACAGCTCGCACTCAATCAAGCTCTTGATCCTAACACGACCCAATCTTTACAATCTTCACACAACCATCACAATCCAACAATCGACCCGGCCACGTTCCACGATAGCCTTTCCCAGTCCACTTCTCGGAACATCAAGCAGTTCAGTCGGGCATGAAATCGGCCGCGTGGTCCGCTTTCCCAACACGTCCACATTCCCGGACGATGCCCGAATCGAAGCACCAGGAGAATCGAGAACATGAAAGCGACCTTTTTGACCAAAGTGTTGGCGTGTTCGGCCCTCGCCCTCGCCGCCACCGCCGCAGTTGCTTCGGCAACCGCGAATCTCGCTGACAAGGAGATCAAGATCGACGGTTCCAGCACCGTCTATCCCGTCACCGAGGCCGTCGCCGAAGGCTTCATGAAGAACAACCGCGGCGTCAACGTCACCGTTGGTGTCTCAGGCACCGGCGGCGGGTTCAAGAAGTTCTCCCGTGGCGAGACCGACATCTCCAACGCCTCACGCCCCATCTCCGCCAAGGAAATGGAAGAGGCCAAGAAGAACGGCGTCGAGTACATCGAACTGCCCGTCTGCTTCGACGCCCTCACCGTCGTGATCAGCAAGGACAACACCTGGGCCGAGACCATGACCACGGCCGACCTCAAGAAAATGTGGGAGCCCGAGGCCCAGGGCAAGATCATGAAGTGGAGCGACGTTCGCCCCGAGTGGCCCGCTCAGCCCATCAAGCTCTACGGCCCCGGCACCGATTCCGGCACCTTCGACTACTTCACCGAGGCCATCAACCACAAGGGCAAGGCCAGTCGCGGCGACTTCACCGCCAGCGAGGACGACAACATCCTCGTCCGTGGTGTCGAGGGCGACAAGTACGCCATCGGCTACTTCGGCTTCGCCTACTACGCTGCACACCAGGACAAGCTGAAGGCCGTCAAGATCGACTGGGACAAGGACAGCGTCGGCGCTGTCGGACCCAGCAAGGAGACCGTCATCAACGGCACCTACAACCCCCTCTCCCGCCCCATCTTCATCTACGTGAACAAGAAGTCCGCTCAGACCAAGCCCGAGGTCACCCAGTTCGTCGAGTACTACTTGAAGAACGCGGCCAAGATGTCCTCCGACGTCAAGTACGTCCCCTTCCCCGACAGCACCTACGAGGCCTGCCGCTCACGCTTCGCCAAGCTCGACACCGGCACCGCTTTCGGAGGCGAGGCCGCCGTCGGCCTGCCCATCGACGAAGTCATGAAGCGCCCGCTCAAGCACTAATCACTAGGTCCACTCAGGACTTGCGTGAATGATCGATCGCGGGAGGTTGCCGAAAGGGAGCCTCCCGCTTTGATTCCTGACCGCGCCCCCCAACACTTCTCCTTCGCTCGACCTTTCGTAGAACGCCATGAGCCGATACGCCGCAGACACGCCCGAATCATCACGAGCCGCCGAGCGAGCCAGGGCCCACGCCGCGCTCCGACCGCTCCCCAAGTTTCGTGCTTTCCGGCTCAGCGACAAGATCGTCGAGGCCCTGCTGCTTTTCTCTGCCATCTTCGGCGTGTTCATCACCACGGGCATCGTCTTCGTGTTGGTCAAAGACTCGATCCCCTTCTTTCGCCACGTCTCTATCGTCGAGTTCTTCACCAGCAAGTACTGGACGCCGCTGTTTGCAAATCCTAAGTACGGCATCCTCCCGCTGATCGCCGGCACGCTTATGACCACGTTCATCGCGCTGGTCGTCGCGATGCCGATAGGTACCGCGCTCTCCATCTGGCTCAGCGAATTCGCGCCCGCCAACGTGCGTGAAATCGTCAAGCCGATCCTCGAACTCTTGTCGGCCGTGCCCACCGTCGTCTACGGCTACTTCGCCGTTGGCTTTGTCGCGCCGCTTTTTCAGATGCTCATCCCGGGCCTGCCCACCTTCAACATGCTCTCTGCCGGCGTTGTCATGGGCTTCATGATCATTCCTTACGTTAGTTCACTCAGCGAAGACGCCATGCGGGCCGTCCCCATGCTGCTACGCGAGGGCTCCTACGGCATGGGAGCAAACAAACTCACCACCGCCTTGCGTGTCGTCTTCCCTGCGGCCTTCAGCGGCATCGCCGCCGCGTACACACTGGCCATCTCCCGAGCCGTTGGAGAGACCATGATTGTCGCCATCGCCGCAGGACAGCAGCCCATGCTCACGC
>JBGSRG010000368.1:0-6825 GCA_041737685.1 Phycisphaerales bacterium
GCCGGAGTCAGCCAGCCCGCGGCGACCAAGCACCTGAACGTGCTGGAGCGAGCGGGCCTGATCGAGCGGCGCACGCACGGGCGAAATGTGCGGTGTTTGCTCCGAGCGCAGCCGCTGGAAGAGACCCTTCGCTGGTTGGAACACTACCGAACCTTCTGGAGTGATCGGCTGGCCTCACTGGCCGAACTGTTTGACGAACCAACCGCGCATGCACCAACATCGCGCCCGCGCCGCTCTCGCAAGCAGCGCCCAAGCCCAACCAACACCAAGCTCCACGGCACACGCCCAGATACCCAAACTCGTCCAGCCCTAGTCCATCCGGTAAGGAAGAAGCCATGAGCCGCACTCGTTCGTCCGCATCCGAATCCAGCGTCGAGGTTTCGCGTGTCATCTCCGGCACGCCCGAGAGCGTCTTCAAGGCTTGGACAGAGCCGCGGACGATCCGTCGCTGGTTCACTTCGGGCAACGCGATGCCTCACTGCGACTTTGTCGCTCAAGAGGGCCGCGCATACTCACTCGGCTTTATAGACCACGGCCGAACCGGCACCGTGACGGGCACCGTGCTCGAAGTGGTTGCCAACCAGCGCCTCAAGTACACATGGACCGTCAGCGGCGACCCGGACGAGGCGAAAGATTCCATCGTCACGGTTGACTTTCGAGCCGTGCCCGGCGGGACAGAGGTATCAGTGCGACACGAACGCCTCACCACCGCTCGGGCCAGGAAGGACACGCTCGGCGGATGGACGGAGATCGTCGAGTTGCTCGACCAGATGTCGCAAGTCGAGGGGCTGGAGGAGCAGATCCGAGAGAGCAAGCGCAAGCTCGCCGCGATGCGCCGCGATCTGCCGCACATGCGCGTCGCCGACACGCAACTGCTTCGACCCGACGGCACACCGGCGATGCTGAGCCAACTCTTCGGCGATAGCGACGAACTGATCCTGATCCACAACATGGGCAAGTCGTGCGCCTACTGCACACTCTGGGCAGACGGCTTCAACGGCGTTTGGCGGCACATGAACGACCGCGCGCCACTGGCGCTCATCTCGCCCGACGCTCCGCAAGTTCAGCGCGAGTTCGCCGCCTCACGCGGCTGGACTTTCCCGATGTTCAGCACCCACGGCACAGAACTGGCTCGACAGCTGGGCTTTGAGAGCGAGAGCGGCGATCCATGGCCCGGTGCCAGCACGCTGCGGCAAGATGCCGACGGAACAATCTGGCGCACGGCACAGACACACTTCGGTCCGGGCGACGACTATTGCGCCGTCTGGCACTTCTTTGATCTGCTGGATCGCGGTGCCAATGGCTGGAGAGCGAAATACCAGTATCCGCGAGACCTCGTCGGCGTGGGTGTGAGTCGGGGAACGGACAACGACGCTGATACACCCCGCTGCAAGTGCTGAGGTTCGACCGCATGATCGAGCGCTGAACTCCTGACACCGCCCGGCATCGCCCACGCACTTACCTGAACGTGCCGGGTTGAAAGCGCTTGGCTGAACGTGCTTGTGCCTTGGCTCGCACCTGCACGCCGATCGGCGTGCGATCACCCATGCCGTGCAACCCGCCATGAGGCCCGCTATCCGGCTCGGTCCGCCGCCGCCGATACCATGTGCCCACGTGTTGAACCGCTTGATCAATCTTTGGAATGTCGTTCGATCCAGTTACTGGTTTGTGCCGGGCATTGTGCTCGCGGCGATGGCGCTCGTCGCCGAAGGGCTGGTTCGGCTCGATCGGGCGCTGGCAACTTCCGGCAAAGCACTTCCGGAATGGGTGCCTCAGCTTCGCCCTGGCGTCGCCGAGCAAATGCTCCTGACGATCGCGAACGCAAGCGTCGCGATGGCGTCGCTGGTCTTCTCGATCACGCTCGTTGTGCTGACACTGACGGCGGGCAACTACGGCCCGCGCCTGCTCCGGCGATTCATGAGCGACACGCCCACCCAGATCGTTCTGGGGCTATACACCGGCACGCTGCTCTATTGCCTGCTGGTCCTGCGATCAACCGCCGCGGTGGGCGACGAGCGGTTTGTGCCGCATCTGGCCGTGTCGGGTGCCATGGTCGTCGCCCTCGCCGACGTGCTGATGCTGACGTTTTTCGTGCATCACATGAGCCATTCGATCCACGCGACGAGCATGCTCTGGAGCATCTCGGCAGACCTGGACAAATCAATCGACGATCTGTTCCCAGACGACCTCGGAGAGGACCTTCGGGGCGAACCGCACAAGCCACTGCCAGTTCTCGAAGGTCTACCAAGCCATGCGGTGCGTCCGTCGCGACCCGGCTATCTGCGCGCTGTTGACGCATCGGGCCTGATGTGCTTGGCCAAGGACAACGACCTGATCCTCAGCATTCCGCCGATCGGCGCATTCGTTGGGCCGTTGCCCGTGGCCGTGGTCCGCACCGCCAAACCGCTCCGCGATGAACTGCTCGCAGAGATCCGCTCGCAGTTCATCGTCGGTCCTTCGCGCACCCCCTCTCAGGACGTGCAGTACTCGATCAACCGCCTCGTCGAACTGGGCGCCCGCGCGCTCTCGCCGGGCGTGAACGACCCGTTCACCGCCATCGCGTGTCTGGACCAGGCAGAGGTTGCGTTGTCCAAGTTGGTGCGCAAGACCTTCCCCTCCGCCGAGCGCTTCGACGACGAGGGCCGGCTGCGCGTTGTCGCCTCGCCGCTGTCGATGGCGACGGTGTTGTCGGACGTTTATGACCCGATCCGGCAGTATGGCAGCGGCCAGATGCTCGTGTCCCGCCGCATGCTTCAGACGCTGCGAACCGTCATGCTCAATGCGCGTGTTGGGGCACGCAAGGCCGAAGTGCGAAGCGTGACCGACCGCGTGTGGGAGACCGTCCGGCTCGCTCAACAGAACGACCCCGGCTTGGCAGAACTTGAACGCCTCTACTGTGCGGTTCTGGACGCGACCAGCGAACAGGCCATGCTGGAAACCGCCGCGACCAACTAACCAGCGCGCCCCTACTCCCTGGCGCACCGCAAGTGAAACGAATCGAAACACTCTCACGGGTGCACGGGCGGTGTGCGTTCTTCGGTCTTCTGCCCTTCCCGCCTGCCACTTCGGCAGCGTGGGCACGTTCTTGGTCGCACAGGCGGCACGGCGGCTTGGCGCGCCGCTTGCACTGTCCCTTTCTGGCGACACACTTCGCGCTCGGCCTTTCTCGCCGAACAGTCCGCGCGGTGATCGCCCGAAGGAGACTCACTCCATGCGAATGGACCGGTTTACCACCATGGCCCAGCAAACACTGGCCGATGCGCAGCAAGACGCCGTGTCGCGCCAGAACTCGGAAGTCACGCCGCTGCACGTTCTGAGTGCCATGCTCAAAGAACGAGGCTCCACAACGTGGTCAATCTTGGAACGCGCGGCTGGCGCAACCGGCACACAGCGCCTCTCACAGGTCGTTGGCTCAGAACTTGACCGCCTGCCCAAGATTGGTGGCAGCGCCGGCGTCGCCGGGCAGGGCGGCAGAGCGCTGCTCGAACTTTTCACCAAGGCCGAGCAAGAGGCCAAGAAACTCGCGGATTCGTACGTCAGCACCGAACATCTGCTGCTCGCGGTGGCCGACATCGCCGGCCCGGCAAAGGATGCCCTCGGCACCATCGGCGGCATTAACCGCAAAGGCCTTGAAGGGGCCATCAAGCAGCTCCGCGCGGCCAGCGGCGTGCAAACTGTGAACGACCCCAACGCCGAGACACAGTACGAGGCTCTGAAGAAATACTCGATCGACCTGACCGAGAAGGCACAGCAGGGCAAACTCGACCCCGTCATCGGCCGCGACGAGGAGATTCGGCGTTGCATGCAGGTGCTGAGCCGGCGCACCAAGAACAACCCCGTGCTCATCGGCGAGCCCGGTGTAGGCAAGACGGCCATCGCCGAGGGAATCGCCCAACGACTCGTCGACGGCGACTGCCCCGAGAACATGAAGAACCAGCGCATCGTTGCGCTCGACGTAGGCCAGTTGCTCGCGGGGGCCAAGTATCGCGGCGAGTTTGAGGAACGCCTGAAGGCCGTTCTGCGCGAGGTGCAGGCCAGCAAGGGACAGATCATTCTGTTCGTCGACGAACTGCACACTATCGTGGGCGCGGGCGGAGCAGAGGGCGCCGTGAGCGCTGGCAACTTGCTCAAGCCCGCGCTGGCTCGCGGCGAGTTGCGCTGCATCGGCGCCACCACGCTCGACGAGTATCGAAAGCACATCGAGAAAGACGCGGCTTTCGAGCGGCGCTTCCAGCCCGTGCTCGTCGATCAGCCAAGCGTCGAGGAAACCGTCGCGATCCTGCGCGGCCTCAAGCCTCGCTACGAAGCCCACCACGGCGTGCGGATTCTCGATGGGGCCATCCTCGCCGCGGCACAACTCAGCCATCGCTACATCACCGAGCGCTTCCTGCCCGACAAGGCTATCGACCTTATCGACGAGGCCGCCAGTCGGTTGCGGCTCGAGAACGATTCGATGCCGACCGAATTGGATGAACTCCGCCGGCGAATCATGCAACTCGAGATCGAACGCGAGGCCGTCAAACTCGAAGTCGAAGGGGCAAGGAACCCCGATTCTTCAGCCGGGGGCAGTGCTCGCGAACTCGACCGCCTGAATCGCGAGCTGGCTGAACTGCAAGAGAAGAACCGCGCCCTGAGCGCCCGCTGGGAGGCTGAGAAGGCCGACCTTGACGCAGTGAAGAGCATCAAGGGCGAGATCGACACCAAACGCACGCAACTGGAACAAGCACAACGCCGCGGCGATCTCGAGACCGCCGCACGGATTCAGTACGGAGAACTGCGCGATCTCGAGAAGCGACTGGCCACTGCCGAGAAAGCCCTCGCCGACCGCAACGCCCGCGGCGACGCGCTCGTGAAGGAGGAGGTCGACGCCGAGGCGATCGCGCAGATCGTGGGCAAGTGGACGGGCATCCCCGTTTCCAGATTGGTGGAAGGCGAGAGAGACAAACTGCTCCGCATGGAGCAGGAACTGACACGCCGGGTCATCGGTCAGGACGAGGCGCTGCGGGCCGTCGCTGACGCTGTTCGACGCGCCCGCGCCGGGCTGGGCGACCCCAACCGTCCCATCGGCTCGTTCCTGTTTCTTGGGCCAACGGGTGTCGGCAAGACCGAGACGTGCAAAGCGCTCGCGGAGTTTTTGTTCGACAGTGAAGACGCGATGATCCGCGTCGACATGAGCGAATACATGGAGAAGCACGCCGTGAGCCGGCTGATCGGTGCGCCGCCGGGCTATGTGGGCTATGACGAGGGCGGTGCGCTCACCGAAGCGATCCGCCGCCGGCCCTACGCCGTGCTGCTGCTCGACGAGATTGAGAAGGCTCACCCGGACGTGTTCAACATTCTTTTGCAGGTGCTGGATGATGGCCGACTGACCGACGGTCAGGGTCGCACCGTGGACTTCAAGAACGCCATCGTCGTGATGACCAGCAACTGCGGCAGCCAGATGATTCAGGAACTGGCGTCGAGCGGCGCTGAAGACTGGGCGATCGACGCGGCGGTGCGAGACTTGCTTCGGCGCGGCGCGGCGGGGGTGGCCAGCGACATGATGAGCAAACTGGGCCAAGAGGTGGCGGGTGCTGGGGGCAGGCCCTCACCCAAAGTCATCGAGGCCATGATCAAGGCACAGCAAGCCATGCAGGGCAGCCAGTTTCTGCGCCCCGAACTGCTCAACCGCATCGACGAGGTGGTGGTTTTCCACCAACTCAAACGCGACGACCTTGGTGCGATCGTGGAGATTCAACTCGCACGCCTGCGGCAGCGACTGGCCGACCGCGAGATGACGCTCAACCTGACCGACGCCGCGAAGTCGGAGTTGGCCGAGGTTGGCTGGGATCCGGCGTTCGGCGCGCGACCGCTAAAGCGGGCCATCCAGCAGCGGATAGAGAACCCGCTGGCATCCCGAATTCTGGCAGGCGAGTTTGAGCCCGGCGATTCGATCCACTGTGACTACGAAGGCAAGAGCTTTGTGTTTGAGAAGCGAGCGGGCTGAGGTTGTGATAGGTCCGGTGGGCCGAGCCTTCGCATCGGTGCCGCACTGATCCCGCACTGACCAAGTATTGAAGCTGCACCCACACCACCCTTCCACCACCCCTTCACCACCTTGTCACCGCCGGCACGCCGCACTGGCGCGCCAGCCGCTTGCTCACCAAACTCTCACCCACTCTGATGCGTATATCTGGCAGTGTCCGATACCTCTGACAGAACTGGGAGGCACATCCGAATGAACCACGCCCAACCCAACCCCCCCGAACCACGAGACCCGACAACCGGGCCTCTCAAGACCGCATCGACCAAGATCGAATCGATCAAGGCCGAGCCACTCGCGGCTCCGGCGCTCGCGGGGCCAACGACTCCCGAAACGCACCGGCGAGAGTCGCTTCTGAACGACGCGGGCCTGCCACAAGTGATCGCGCCCATTCCCGAACCAATCGAGATGCCCATGCAGATGGCCGAGATGCTGCGCAAAGGCAATCTGATCGCCCTTCGACGCCGTCGCCCCTGAGGCCAACGGCCGCGATGGCGTCCTGACCCGGCGAACCTGATCACCAGCGGCCCAGTAAGCTCGGCATGACGACCCGGCCCCGCCTTGAGCATCCGCCGCGCTCCATCCCACCAGTTCGGCGGTGGCTAGCGCGCTTCGTTGCCCTCTTCGCGCTCTCGCTCGCCGCGGCTGTGGCCTTCGAGCAACTCTGGCCACAACTGCTCATCACCGAATCACGCCTGGGCTCGCTCCTCCATTTCGCAGCGTTCCTGCTCAGAACGTTCGAGTTTCACCTGGGTTTGGCTGCGCTCGTCGCCGTGTTGGCGGCGCTGCTTCTGCGCGCACGC
>JBGSRG010000056.1:0-8513 GCA_041737685.1 Phycisphaerales bacterium
ATGTGCGACCTCAAGCGGGAGATGTGGGGCGAGCGCGTTGAAGGGTGAACCCGAAGTTGAAACGTTCGAGGTGGCCATTGTCAGTGCCTCCCGTCGGTTGCTCTGTGCTTCTTGGCCGGATGTGAGCAAGGACCATGTTGATTCTACAACGGGGATGGTGCGTGCGACACGAAAAAAATTGTGAGGAGCCATCACGTGTGAGCCGGGGCATGCAGCGGGCGTTGAACTTGGCTTGATGGGCGCGGGGTGTTTGAGCGCAGGAAAAGACCCCCGTTCCGGGTGGAACGGGGGTCTTGAGGATCGAAGCAAGAGCATCAAGCCCGAGTATCAAGCCCGAGTATCAAGCCGAGGCGGTGCGATTTCACCGCCGTTGGCTTATGGGCGCAGGCTTATGGGCAGGGCGTGCCGAGGTTAGACGACCAGTCGCCGTTGAAGGCGAGGAGGTCGAGCAGGTCAACGGTGCCGCTTCCGTCATAGTCGCCGAGGGTGCCCATCGGCACCATGGTGCCGAGGTTGCCCGACCCCTCGCCGTTGAAGGCGAGGAGGTCGAGAAGGTCGACCATGCCGTCGTCGTTGTAGTCGCCGGGGCAGGGGGCACCGCCCATGCAGACGGGCATGCCGCTGTTGACGAACAAGCCCCACTCGGAGATTTGGCCGGTGTCGCCGGTTGCGTCGTCGAACATGCTGAGCGTCCAGGTGCCCGCGATGGGCTGGCCGGCGAAGATGGCGTTGAGATTGACGGGTGTGCTCAAGGCTGCCGAGGCGAGATAGGTGCCCGAGGGGGGGAGGTTGCCGGCGGCCGGGAGCACGATGGCTCCGGTATCGGAGAAGACGTAGGTGCCGTTGACATCGTTGCCACTGCCGCTGTTCTCTGTCAGAAACGCTGTGGCGATGCCGTTGCTGATCGAGAGATTCAGGTCAGCAAGGAAGGTGTGGTTCATGGTGACCTGGACTGCGAAGTCGATGATGGTTCCGGCGTCGAACACGTCGATGGTGCCGGAGTTGGTCGCGTTGTTGGTGATCGGAATGACCACATTCGAGGTGTACTGCGGTGTGCCGGTTGGGGGTGTCAGGCAGGCCATGGCATCACCCTGGTACACACCGTTGCCTGAGACGCAGGCTGACTGGGTGACGATGGTGCAGGTGCTGCCGTTGCAGCAAGCGCCCATCGCTGGGGTGAAGGCGAAGGAGAAGGCGTAGGGCACGGCGGGCCGGGTGCCTGCGCTCATGGACATGATCATGAAGTAGGTGGTGTTGGCCGCGAGGGTGAGGTTGCGGTTCTGCGTGGTCGAGCAAGAGCCGACGACGGTCACGAGCGAGTTGCAGGTGCCGGTGTAGAGCTGCGTAGCGACGGTTGCGGTGGAGGTCTCGTTGATGTTCAGCAGGCCGCCGTCGGTGGTAGTGAAGGTGTACCAAACGCCGGCGATCGCCTCGGCGGTTACGCCGTTGCAGTCGACGTCGTTGTCGTTCTGGGCTGCGCGGGCGTCGATGGTGACGCTGCCGCCGCTGTTGAGGTCCAACACATCAGCGTCGTCGCAGAGGTCGTTGGCGGGGGAAGACGAGAAGGTGAAGTTCAGTGAGAGCGGCGTTGCCCGGCTGGTGGCTGCGGCGGCGGTGCCGACGCGGACCCAGTAGGACTGGCCGGAGAAGACTGGGAAGACGCTCAAGCCGGTCTGCGTGGTGTTGCAGAGGAGGAAAGCGGCTCCGCCGCCGCAGGGGTCGGCGTCATAGACGCCGAACGCGGCGGTCTGAGTTCCAGTCTCATTGAGAACGAAGGCACCGTTGTCGGGGGCGACCAACTGATACCAGACGTCGCCGAAGCGCTCGCAGCCGCCGAGCGAACCGCTGTCGGTTGCGCTGATGTTCGCCACTGTCGCTGCGAAGGGGAAGGAGTTGACGAGTTCGGCATCGGAGCAGTCGGCGTTGAGGGGGGGCGTGAGGAAGTCGAAGGTAATGTTGCGAAGGGTGGTGATGAGCGTGGTGTCGGTCTGGGCGGCGATCTGGATGTAGACCGTCTGGCCCGTGGTCATCGAGACCAACTGCGAGGTGTCGGTCGCCAAGCACGAGACCGCGGCGGAGGTGCAGTCGCTGTAGACACCCCAGACGATGTCTTGCCCGCTCGATTCGTTCATGAAGAGCGAGCCGTCGCCTGGCGCGGTGTAGACGTACCACGCGTCTGCGCGGCCGACAAGCGAAGCGCTGCAGGTGCCCGCGTCGGGGCCGTTGCTGGCCAGCGAGTGGTCGACGACTTCATTGAAGGGGAAGGAGACCATGTTCAGATTGGTCGCAGCGCAGCACGCGTTGTTGGGGATGCTGTTGCTGACCTCGACGTTGCGAGTTGCCGAGTTGTTGGACGGGTCGGTGTCGACGTCGGAGATCGCGGTGACGGTGCCGGCGACGCCCATTGTGCCTTCTGCGTCCGGGCTGAGCACGAAGGAGAAGCTGAATGCTGCTCCTGAAGCGAGCGCCGGGATGCTGGCGACGATGTTGCCCATGCTGAGCGAAGCGCCCGAACCGGAAACGAACGAGGCGTTGCCGGGGAGGGGTGCGGAGAAGTCTGCGCCAGCGGTGGCATCGGTCAGACCGATGTTGTTGACGGTGCCGGTAAAGGTGACGCCGCAGGCCGCGCCCGTGGGCGTGGAAGTGGTTGAGGCGTTGATCTGCAGGCGGTAGTTCACGCCGGGAGCCGCGACGTCGCCCTGGATGCGGACGTTGTCAACGTAGAAACCCGCGCGATTGACGACGGCGGTTGCAACAAACTCGAAACTGATATCAACGCTCGAGTTGCCGTCGAAGGCGCTCAGGTCGAGGTCGGCCTCTTGCCACGAGCCGCCGGTGGTGCCGGTGCCCAAGAAGACCTGGGTGCCGTTGACCCGCACGATGCACATGTCGAAGGTGTTGCCGCCCGAGTCCTGCCAGTGGTTGAAGAGCAAGCGATTGTTAGTGGAGGTTGAGAGGTTGAAGTTCTGTGAAAGGACGGAGGTCTGTGCGATGTTCGCATGGCACGCGGCGAGATTGGTGCCCCAGCACTCCGAACCGTCGAAGGCACCGGTCGGGGGCGACACCGGTGTGCCATCGCAGGGCGCGGTTGAGGCGATGAAGGCCTGTGGAACGCCGCGTTGCCACTCGATGGTGCCGACGAATCCGCCGTCGGTTCCCTCGAAACTTGATTGGTAGATCTGGGCGTGGGCAGCGCCGGACAGCGCCAGCGAAGCCAACGCCGCAAGCGGCGTAAGCGTCTTCAACATTCTTGCTCTCATCGTTCGTCCTCCTCGAAAAAGGTATCCCGCCCCGCCCAAACCTTGAAAGTGGCCATGCTCTCGGCCACTTTGCGGTGGCCGCGTTGATCTCGATAAGCGCCGCTTGTTCGGTCGCTTGTCGCCGATGACTCGGGTCTGCGCCAAGCCCCAAACAGCCCGGACCATCGGCCCGACCCGTACACAGAGTACAGGCAACCGTTGCCGATTCAATCAAAAAGCGCGAAATCTTGGGGTTGGACTTGGGCACGTTGGCGATGATTCAACGTCGACGAACGCGGTTCGGCCTTGCGCCTGCTATTGCACGCGAGGCAGTGCTTGTTGAAACCCGGGAGCGGGGGCAAAGGGTGTGGTTGTGTGCCAAACGGATTGCGAACGGGAAGTTGTCGACTCGGCTGATGCAAGGCGGGGAGCGTTGGGTCCCATCGCATCGAAGTCCTGCGCCCGGACTTCGTAGGCACCAGCGCTGGTGTTGTCATTCCGCACTGGCGAGCGCCAGTTTGCGACTTGATCCAAGTCTCAGCACCTTCGCGCCCTTCGCGTGTCATCTCTCGATCACTCTCGGTGAGACAAAGTGAAAGACCCCCGTTCCGGGTGGAACGGGGGTCTTGAGGATCGAAGCAAGAGCATTAAGCCCGAGTATCAAGCCGAGGCGGTGCGATGCACCGCTGTTGGCTTATGGCGCAGGCTTATGGGCAAGGCGTGCCGAGGTTGGACGACCAGTCGCCGTTGAAGGCCAGCAGATCGAGCAGGTCAACGGTGCCGCTGTTGTCGTAGTCGCCCAGCGTGCCCATCGGCACCATGGTGCCGAGGTTGCCGGACCACTCGCCGTTGAAGGCGAGGAGGTCGAGCAGGTCGACCATTCCGTCATCGTTGTAGTCGCCGGGGCAGGGGGTGCCGCCGCCATCGCAGGGCGGATTGCTGCCGCCGTTGATGGCCATTCTCCAGCCGCGGAGCATGCCGGTATCGCCGCCAGCACGGTCTTCGATCTGGAGCGTCCACGTTCCGTTGATGGGGACGTTGGCGAAGGTGGCGTTGAGGTCAACGGTTGTTCCGCCGCAGCCGTTGGCCCGCCAGGGTTCGTTGGTGACGTTGAAGGGCGCGATGGGGCTTGGCCCTGCGGTGATGACGGCGTGAGACTCGAGGGTTGCGACGTCGCTCCAGAGGTACTCGCCGTCGAGGTTGTTGCCGGAGCCGAAGGGCGAGCCGATGGTGTCGCAGTCAGACGCGCGACCGGGGCGGGTGATGAGGGTGGCGTTGGTGCTCGCGTCGGGGGCGATAAGCCGGATGATGAGGTCGCCAGCGAAGGAGTGGAAGAGGTCGACGTAGACCTCGATGGTGCTGAGCGTTCCGGTGTCGGCGACGCTGATCGTGCTGACGGTGTTGTTGGGCGAATCGAGGATGGTGAACTCCGTGGCATCGGCGTACTGCGGGCCGCCGTTGCAGGAAACGTTGGGACCTTGGTAGACACCGCCGGCGGTGCCGCAGTCGGTCTGAGTTGAGACGGTGCAGGAAGTGCCCATGCAGCAAGCGCCGACGGCGGGGCTGAAGGTGATGGTGAAGGCGTATTCGGCGGTTGGGTTCGCCGTGCCGAAGGCGGCCAGAAGGAGGAAGTAGGACGTGTTGGCGTCGAGGTTGAAGGTGTTGTCTTCGGCGTCGGCGCAGGCGACTTCTGAGAGGCCGTTGCAGTCAGTGCCCGAGAACAGACCCTTGACGGTGTCGGCGGTGCTGGTCTCGTTGATGCGGAGCCGGCCTGCTTCGGGGCCTGTGGTGAAGCGGTACCAGACGCCAGCGGCGGACTCGAAGGCGACGCCGCTGTTGCACTGCACGTCGATATCGGGGCCGGCCGAGATGCCGCTCGCGGTGCCGGTGAACTCGTTGTTGAGGTCAATGAGGATGGCGTTGGTGCAGAGGTCGTTGACAGGCGAGGTGAAGAAATCGACGCTGAAGGCGTAGGGAACGGTGGGCTGCGTGCCGGTCTCGGTGGCGACGAGCAAGAAGTAGTTGGAGTTGGCGGCGACGACGTGGACGCCGGTCTCGGCGGCCTGGCAACTGGTCTCGAAGAGCGAGTTGCAATCGCCCTGGAACAGAGCGCTGACGGTGTTGGCGGTGCTGGTCTCGGTGACGACAACGACGCCGTCCTCTGGCCCGGTGGAGAACGAGTACCACACGCCGGCGGTGGTGTCGAAGAGAGCAGCGCTGTTGCAGCTCACGTCAATGTCGCTGGTGGCGGAGGTCGCGTCGATGGTCTCGAAGAACGTGGGCGGAACGAAGATGCCGACGGCGCTGCCGCAGTCGTTGTTGGAGGGTGGGGGGATGAACTCGACCGCGAGTTGGATGGGTTCGGTGGGACCGGCGGTCGCGGCGGTGGCTGTCTGATTGCCAATGAGGATGAGGTAGGTCTGGCCAGCGGTCACGGCGAAGGTTGATGTGTCAGCGGTCGAGCAGATGGGTGTGTTGAGGTTGTTGCACGGGTCAAAGGCGTTGAAGGGATTGAAGAAGCCATAGACCACGTCCTGCGTGCTGGTCTCGGTGAAGCGAAGGATGCCGCTGGAGATTGCGTCGAAGCGGTACCAGAAGCCGAAGCGTGTGACGGAGGCGTCGCTGTTGCAGGTGCCGACGTCGATGTCGGGCTGTGCCGAGAAGTTTGAGACCGTGGCGAAGTAGGGCAGTGCGTTGGAGAGGTCTTCGGCGTTGACGCACTCGTCGTTGGCGGGCGGGAAGGGCTGGATGTTGAGCGTGACGGAACTGCTGCCGTTGTTTGGCCCGGAGGTGTAGGAGACGTTGAAGATCGCGTCGCCCTCGCCCTGATTGACGGGCACGTTGAAGTTGGCACCGTAGCGGCCGTTGTTGGCGATTCCGTCGTCGTTGCCACCGTCGTCGAGCAGCGTGAGCGTGCCGAGGCCGAATTGGGAGAGGTCGGCGGTGACGGTGGCGCCGAGGATGGGTGTGGCGCAGGCGCGGACGAAGGCCTGGACGTTGACGAGAGCACCGCTGCCGCCGAGGACGCTGGCCGGAGAGAGGCTGCCAGAAATCTCGTTGAAGCTGGAGATGACGGTGGACGAGTTCTGTGGGTCAGGGGCGAGTTGGACGAAGTCGTTGACGTTGACGTCGGTATCGAAGCAACCGAAACTGAGTCGGTGCGTCGAGAAGATGTCGGGAGTGAGCGTGTTGGAGGGAGCGTTGTTGGCTGCGGTGCCGCCGCAAGGCTCGCGGTTGGAGGCGGAGGCTCCGTAGCCGAGGAAGTCGATCATGCTGCCCGAGAACGGGCAGGAAGGGTTGCCGGTGAGGGCGGTGGTGGTGGACATCAGCGCGACCTTGCCCGAGCCGGTCGAGAGCAAACCGCCGCTGAATGTGCCGGCGACGTTGGGCGTGGGCAGCGCGGTGCCGGTTGCCGAGGGGTTGTTGATACGAACGAGGTAGTAGCTGCGCGGGGCCATGGTGCCCGAGAGGGGCAGGACGTTCCACGTGAAGCCCGAGCCTTGGGTGACTTGGACCGACCAGCCGTTGATGTTGACCGAACCGTTGCCGGCGTTGAAAATCTCAACGTAGTCGGCGTTTGGCGCTGAGGCGCTGTTGCCGCCGCCGCCCCAGACTTCGGAGATTTTGACTTGTCCGAGCGCTGACGTGCCGGAGCAGAAGAGGCCGGCGGCAAGTGCACTGCCAACCAAGAGAGCGTTTCGACGGATCTTCACGGCTAAGTCCTCCAAAGAGTGGACAACGGATCGGTCGGGTGCGAAGGGGCCCACACCAGGCCCGGCATCCGAGAGAGAATGAAACGGCAGTGAGGCCGGATCGATGAGTGGACGGGAGCGAGGGTTACGAGACGAAAGAGACAGATTGAAAGCGACCCAACAAATGAGCGCTGCCCACGCAATGAACGACTGAACGCCGACCGTTGAATCGGTTGAGCGGATCAGATGCGCAAGCGTGTCAAGAACAGAACCCACACCTCGACAGACCGAGAACGCGACCTTCGAGGCCTTCAGCATGACACATATCGGCACCTGAGTCAATGCTCCAAACGGCATTTCGCGTGAAGTCGTGCCAGACCCCCAGGTTTTGGCGAACGAAAGCCGAAAAAAAGGCCCCGTGCCGGAGCACGGGGCCTTAAGGGTCAAGAACTTGCGGACCGCTTCAAGCGGGTCGGCTTATGGGCAAGGCGTGCCGAGGTTGCCGGACCACTCGCTGTTGAAGGCGAGGAGGTCGAGCAGGTCAACGCTGCCGTTGCCGTCGTAGTCGCCCAGCGTGCCCATCGGCACCATTGTGCCGAGGTTGCCGGACCACTCGCTGTTGAAGGCGAGGAGGTCGAGCAGGTCGACTTGGCCGTCGTCGTTGTAGTCGCCGGGGCAAGGGGCGCCGCCGAAGTCCACGACGAGTCGGTAGTCGTTCTGGTTGCTGGTGCAGGGCAGGCCGGTGAAGTTCGCGGAGCGAACCTGCACGGCGTAGTCGCCTGCGGGCAACGAGACGGTCTGCGAAGCACTGACGCATGAGTCAGCGGTGAAGACCGCTGTGGCGAAGGTGTTGCCGGGGCAGTCGAGGATACCGAACTCGGCGTCGGCCTCGGCGGCGAGCGTGAGAGTCACGTCGCCGGCGGCGGCGAGCGTGAAGGAATAGTGATCGACGTCGCGGATGGCGACGCCGTTGGGCAAACCTTCAACGTCGGTTGAGAGGTTGCCGAAGATGGTCTCGCCGGCGGGGTTGAGAACCTGAGCCGTGGCGCAGGTGCCGTTGACCGAGGGAGCGACCTGTGAGAGGGCGATGCCTCGGCAGGTCTCGGCCTCGATGGTGTCGGTGCCGGCGATGGTCAGATCGCATGCGATGGCGCACGGGCTGGCGGTGCAATCGCTGCCTTCGGTGCCGAAGACACCGTTGGCGTCAAAGCAAGCCGCGGCGGTGCTGACGGAGCAGACATCGCCGACGCAGCAAGCGCCGGTCGCTGCGGCGACGAGGGAGAAGCGGTAGTTGATGTAGTCGGTAGCGCAGCCGTCGTATCCACCAAAGCCGATGGGCACGAACTGAACGGCGTAACTGTTGGGCGGGAAGACGAGCTGGAGTGCGACGCCGTCGGTGCAGGCGGGCAGCACGAACGCCTGCCCGTCAAAGAGGCCCGCAACACCGGTGCCGGAGCAGGTGAGGAACTGGACCAGAATGGGCGCGGCAGACTCGTAGGTGAAGGCGAACTCTTGAGCAACACCGACGACGGTGAAGGCGTAGGTGTCGAAGCTGCGGGAGGCCGCGAAGACGGTGGTGTGC
>JBGSRG010000471.1:0-6813 GCA_041737685.1 Phycisphaerales bacterium
GGCCCGTGTAACCCGCGTCTCGCCGAACTCGCCCGCGAATCTGCATCAACCGAACCCGCACCGGCTCGTGACGCCGCTGCGCCAGCCAGTCCGCATCGTCCGTCGCCGGGTCGGCCCCGCGCTCCACGAGGTCAACAAACCACATCGGAAACACCACCCGCCGCCGCGACAGCGTCAACTCGCGCTGCAACTCCATCAGTTCTCGATCCCACTGCCCAACCGCGCTGGCTCGCAGCAGGCCCAGCGTCGTCGCCGTCACCGCGTGCGTCACCTTCGGGTTGCCGTCACGATCACCCCCGATCCACGTGCGATATCTCAGCACCGCTGGCAGATCGGTCAGATCAATCGCACCCTCGCCAAACACCTCGCCTGCCGACTCGGCCAGTTCTCGCATCAGGTGCGGCACCGCACACCAGATCGACGACTCCAGGAAGTACAGCCCGTTGCGAACCTCGTCCAGCACTTCCAGCCGCACCGGCCGCACCTCGTCGGTCGCCAACAACGTCTGCATCAGTCCCACCACCCGCCGCTCCGCTCGCTTTCGATCGCTCGCCGGCGTCCGGTCGTCTTCCAGCCGCTGCAACAGCCCCGCCATCTTCACCAGATTGTCCAGCACGCTCCGACGCTTGGCCTCAGTCGGGTGCGCGGTCAGCGTCGGCTGAATGTCCAGCCCATCCACCAGCGCACGAACCTGATCCTTGCTCAACCCCCGCTCCCGCAGTTCCAACACCGCCGCAGGAAGCGACTCAGCACGCGGGCGCTCGGTTGTCGCCTTCAGCGCCCTCTCCCGGTTCACACGAATGATGTGTACCTGCTCGGCCTGATTGAGCACATGAAACCGCGCGGCGACAAACCGCAGCACACCGCTCAGTTCCTCGGCGCTCAAGCCCGCGATGCTCGCCGCGGCGGCGTCGCGCTCGTCGCTCCGCAGTTCGTCGCCCGCGTTCTGGCACAGCCCGTGAAGCCGTTGGCTCAGCGTCTGTGCCCCCTCGAGCCCGCAGCCAACCGCCGCACGACCGAACAACTCGTCAATGGTCAGCAGCGCACCTTCATTCATGTTCCATTGTTGGGCCGTCGGGCTGCCCGTACCCGACCGGGCCTCAAACGCCGTGGATTGCCAACTGGCCCCCAACGCTCGCTGCCCGCACTCGCCGCGGGCTTTCTTCTTTCACCCTCACTTCCGCCCCCACCGGCACCTCTACTGGCACCCGCGCCAAGCCGTGATAGGCTGTAGAGGAGCCGCCCACCCCTGAACGCCGTATCGAATCTCGACGTAACGACGTGACGAGGTTCTGACGATTATCCACTTATCGAACCCACTCCCACACACCCTCGCCATGCTCTCGCCACGCGATCGCCGCACCGATGAATCAATCTCCGTACCATAATTCCTCTACCAACAGGCGATTCATCGTCCAGTTCCTCCTGCTCGCGCTGGTCGCCCTCTTGCCCGCGCGCTTCGCCCTCGCCCAACTCCAGCCACACGAAGTCCTAGTCGTCTACGACTCCAGAATCAGCAGCAGCCTCCAGGTTGCAGAGCACTACGCCGGCAGCGCCAAAGTGCCCGCAGGGTCCGGCGCCGAGCCCGGCCTGCGCCCGCAGGTTCATGTCTTCAATCTTGCCTCCGTCCCTAGCGCGGCCCCTTGCGCTTCGCCGCCCTGCCCCGCAGTCCCGGCCGTCAGTTACGCCAACTTCGTCAGCGAGTATCGCGACCGAATCCGCACGCACCTCACCCAGACCGGCCTCTCTCGCGACATTCGCTGCATCGTGCTCACGATGGGCCTGCCGCACCGGCTCTCTGACACCGACAACGCCAGCGTTGGCGACAACCCCTCGCAAGCGCTCACCGAACTCAACGCCGGCGATGCAACCTACGCCAGCGTCGACAGCGAACTGACCCTGCTGTGGCAAGACCTCACCGCGGGCGAAGCAGGTGGCTCCGGAGATTCGCTCGCCGACGGCATGGTCGCCAACCCCTACCACAAGGCCAGCACACCCTTCAACGGCTACCGCACCGTCAACCAACTGGCCCCAAAGAACTTCGGCAATCTTCCGGGCTTCAACCCCGGCATCATTTATCGCACGCTCACCTCCAGTATCCCTGCAACCCTCGCACCGGGCGACTTCTACCTCGTCTGCCGGCTCGACGGCACCACCGTCGCCCAGACCAACGCCGCACTCGACCGCGCCCAGAACGTCATCCTCAACCCGTCCACCGACGCGTTCCTCTTTGATGAAGGCGCTGGCACTGGCACACAGAACGTCTCCGATACCGACAGCGAGTTCGACAACGACGGACCTTTCCCCCTCAACGCAGGCGACGACTACGAACAGTCCCGAGACTTGCTGCTCTCAAACGGCCGCGTCAATCCCGCCAACATCCGCTACGACTTCACCCCCGGCGCACCCAACTTTCTCGTTGGGCCGCTCATCAACTTCAGTGGCGGCATCGTCATCTCCGACCCCGTCGCCCTCATCGGCACCCTCGGCCGAAACCACAACGGCGGTTGGCCCGGCAACTCCGGCTTTCAATACGCCGAGAGTTTCAACTACATCAACGGCGCGGTCTTCAACTCCATCGAGTCCTACAACGGCCGAGCCTTCGGTGGCCTCAACGCCGGACCAACCGGACAAGAACAAGTCGCCGATTTCATCACCGGCGGCGGCACCTTGGGCATCGGCAACGTCTTCGAGCCATTCTCCATCACCGTCGCCGACAACCTCTACCTCGTCCAGAACTTCTGGCTCGGCAACCTCACCTGGGCCGAGGCCGCCTATAGCGCCCTGCCCGTGCTCAGTTGGCAACAGATCGCCGTGGGCGATCCGCTCGCCAAAGTCACCCGTGCCAACGAGGACATCAACCAGGACGACGCGGTAGACACCGACGATCTGTACGCCTGGCACGAAATCGCACCCGGCGCCCGCCCCGACCTCAACCGCGACGGCACCATCGACAATGCCGACTACCTCCTGCTCGAATCCAGCGTGCGGGCCTACGAACTCAACACCATGAACGGCACCGGCTTCGCACGCCGCCTGCGCTAGGCCAGACACGATCCGGCGGCCCCCGGTATAGTTCGCCCCCATGCGACACGCCCTGATCATGGCCGGCGGTGCCGGCACACGTCTCTGGCCCATGAGCCGCGAGGCTCGGCCAAAGCAACTGCTCCCCATCATCCAGCGACCAGGCCACGACGCCACCGCCAGCCTGCTGCAGATCGCCGCCGAACGCGTCGAGGGGCTGATCCCTCAAGACCGGCGCTACATCTGCACCGGCGAGTCGTTTCGCGCCGCCATCCGCCGCGATCTACCGCAGTTCGACGACGCTCACATCCTGGGCGAGCCAATGGGCCGAGACACCGTCAACGCCGTAGGCTTCGCCGCGGCGGTGCTGCAGAAACTCGACAAAGACGCCACCTTCGTCGTCCTGACCGCCGACCACCTCATCGAGCCGCGCGAACTCTTCCAAGAACGAGTCGAACTGGGCTTCCGAATGGTCGAATCCGACCCGACCCGACTCGTCACCTTCGCCATCAAGCCCACCTACGCCTCAACCGGATTCGGCTACGTCGAACGCGGACCAGAAATCACTGGAGTAACCCGCGCTGACGGCACCGCCTTCCCGCGCGGGCTTGCCTACAAGGTCGAACGGTTCGTCGAAAAGCCCGACATGCCGCGCGCTCAGGCCTACGTCGAGAGCGGCCAGTTCGGCTGGAACAGCGGCATGTTCGTCTTCCACGCAGGCACCTTCATGGACTGCCTCAAACGCTTCAAGCCCGAGAGTTTCCAGGGCCTGACCAGAATCCAGCAAGCCTGGGCAACGGCACGGCAGCAGGCCGTCATCAACGAGGTCTACCCCACCCTGCCCAGAATCAGCGTCGACTACGCCGTCATGGAACCCGCAAGCCGCGAACACCGCGTCTGCACAGTCGCCACCGACGTGAAATGGCTGGACGTCGGCTCATGGCCCAGTTATGGCGAGACCCTCGAACCCGATCCCGACGGCAACCGCATCGGCGGCGAAATCCGAACCGTCGCCGTCGACAGCCGCAACAACCTTGTTGTGGGCGACACCGCCGCACCCGGCAACGACAACAAACCTCCCCACACCATCGCGCTCTTGGGTGTCAAAGACCTCATCGTCGTCCACACCGCCGACGCCACGCTCATCATGCCGCGCGACAAGGCCGAGCAACTCAAGAAACTGCACGGGCTGGTCAACGAAGAACTGAAATAGCCCGAACACGCAGGCGTGCTCCGTCATCCGCTAACGGCTTGCGCATCATTCTCGTCGCCTCACTCTTCCTTCGCGTCCCCATCGAAAGACCCACTGCGATACCTCGCGATCGATCTCGGCGACAAGCGCACCGGCCTCGCCGTCGGAGATGCCATCACCCGCGCCGCACTCCCCCTTGACGTCCTCGAGATCCCCATCGACCGCGCGGCCGGCCACGAACTCTTGCTTGGCATCGTCTGCGTCTGCACCGAGCACCTTGCCCCCGCCCCCCTCAGCACCAACTCCAATGGGTTCCGCGTGCTCGAACCCGGCACCGTTGATGCCGACTTCGCCCGTCTGGGCGGAATCGTTCTGGGACTGCCCTACAACATGGACGGCACCGAGGGCCCGCGTGCCAAACTCGTCCGCCGGTGGGCCACCAAGATCGCCACTCAAACCCGCCAGACCGTCCAGTTGGTCGATGAACGCCTCTCCTCGGTCCAGGCCGACGCATGGATGGCCCGAACAGGCCTGACCCACAAGCAGAAGAAGGCTCGGCGCGACGCGCTCGCCGCTGCGGCGATCCTGCAACGATTCCTTGCACCTTCCTGGGCAGATCAGCCCGAACCCTGAAGTGCGCTTCAACCGCTTCTCGCGAGCCATTCGCACACCACCGATTGCCCCAACAACCGAACGCACCCATCGCCACGCCGGTACAACCAGCAGAGCCACCTCCCGTCCAAACTGCCATGACCGCCTTCCGAATCCCCGTGGCCGCCCCGGCCAGCCCCTGCTCAAGATGTTCCTCGACGAAAGACCGCACATGACCATGTTCAATCTCTGCCACACCATTCGCCACACCATCTGCCCAAACACTCTCGCCGAACTCTCGCCGCGCGTGCAAAGCGTGCCGCGCGTGTCTGATTCGCTCGCCCTCACCGTCCTGATTACCGGCGTGCTCACCGTCCTTCTCGCCAGCCCACTCTCCGCCGCGACACCCTCGGCCCAGCCAACACCCGATCAGCCCACGCTCACCGTCACCACCAGCGTCCTGCCCGATGAGCCAGATCCGCCACCAACTTACACACCCTTCAAGGCTCAAGCCGGCGAGCACGCAGACGCCGACCAACTGCTCACCGCGCTCGAGCGCTCGGGAGATTCGCTCCAAACGCTCAGTGCCGACCTCAAGTACTTCCGGCGCATGAACGAACTCGAAGGCGGCGAGACGCAGATCCGAACCGGCACGCTCCTGTTCCGCACTCGACCAAGCCCCGACAAGCCCAGCACCAACCCAGAAAGCTCCCCCTCGCCCCGCCGTGAGTTTCAGATCGACTTCACCCGACTGGAAATCGACAACAAGGCCCGAGACGAATCCCAAACCTTCATCTTCGACGGCGAATGGCTCGTCGAGCGCTATCCCAACCAGAAAGAAATCCATCGCCGGCAGGTCGTCGCACCCGGCCAGTTCATCGATCCACTCGCCATCGGCGAAGGCCCATTCCCCATCCCCATTGGCCAGAAAAAACAGCGCATCCTCGACCGTTTCGAGGCGTTCTTGGCCGACCCCGCCGACGGCTGGGAGGCGACCAAACCCAACTGGCTCGACCAAACCTACCAACTCATCCTTGTTCCGCGCCGGGGCACCGACGAGGCTCGCCAATACCGTCAGATCCGCCTCTGGTACGCCAAGGACACCTTGCTACCCCGCATGGTCCGCGCTGAAGAAGCCGATGAATCCCGTACCGAAGTGCTCTTGTTCAACGTCGTCCCCAACCAGCCGCTCCCTTCCGGAGCCTTCGATACTTCGCTCCCCGAAGGCTGGAACGAACGGGTCGACACCTTCCGCCCCGCGGCCAATCGCTAGCCCAACTCCGCGTGCCTCTTGCCGAGGCCGCCGCCAGCTTCGACTCCCGGCCCAGTCTGACTCGACCGTACGTGAGCGCCCACAAGACTCACCGTGAAGGAGCACGCGCATGACGCATCGAGCAAGGGCCCAACGCACCGCGCTGCCCGCCCTGACCGTCCTGACAGCCCTGACCGTCCTGACCGCCGCCGCACTCGCGTTCAACGGCACCGCCACCCCCGAACCGAGCCTTCTCCTCACCGCTCAGGCCCAGCCCGACCGCAACGATCGCCGCACCGAACCACCCGACTCCACCCGCCGCCCCGGTGCACAAGCCAGCCCTGCTGAGCAAGGTGCAACGCCCACAGAGCCCGCACCCCCGCCCGAACTCTCGCCGGGACTCTTGCGAACGCTCGAAGCAACCTACCTCACGCCCGAGCAGGCCCAAGATCTGCGCATCTTTCACGGCCTCTGGCGGACCGAAGACCTCGACACGCCCCTGCGCCGGGCCACCGCCGCGCTGCTCATCCATCGCTTCGATGATCCATCGCTCGCTCCAACTTCGCTCGACACGCCTGTCCTCCTTCGCGCCCAAGCCGCGCTCGAACGCGGCGAACTCGACACCGCACTCACACTCCTCGAAATCCCACTCCCAAACGAACAGCCCGCAATCGATGCCCTCTCGACCGCCGCCGTACGCATCCGGGTCGAAGCCTTCGCACTCCGCGGCGACCGAGCGCGGGCCCTCGCCGCC
>JBGSRG010000509.1:0-4020 GCA_041737685.1 Phycisphaerales bacterium
CCAGCACGTCGCGCACAGAGATGGCTCGATGGGCCGACAGGTGAACGTTGCTCGGATGCCGCCGCGCCGTCGCGGCCGAGATCGGCTGCGAATCGGTGTGCCCGATCACGCGGATGTCATACCCCGCCGCTGCGCCGTTGAGAATCGTGCCCAACTGCCGCAGCGTGCCGCGCGCGTTCTCGCTCACCACGTCCGAGCCAGAGCCGAACGTGAAGTCGCTCTTGAACCGAAGCAGCCCTCGCTCGGGGATGTACTCCAGCAAGTCCGAGTGCGCTGCGGCGAGTTGGCGAAGCGCGCTGTCGGTCTGTGGGTCCAGCGAACCGAAGTTCAACCGCCCAAACCTCGCCTCAAAGTCGCGAAGGGCCTGCTCTGCACCGTCCTTGCCGGCTCGAAGATCCGCCAGCAAACGGTTCTGCTCGTCGAGCGCCGAGTCGCGTCCGCCCAGAGCGTCCTGCAACTGCTGGTTCAGGTTGTTCAGCGACTCGTTCTGTGATGTCAACGCCTGATTGCGGTCTTGCAACGCCCGATTCATTTCAACCAGGTTCGAGTTGTTGGCGTTGCAACCACCAAGACCCAGCCCCGCCGCGACGCAAAGCCCGCCAATCACCTTCCGGCACTTGCCGATCCAACTCCGTGCGGCCAAGCCCGTTGCTGCTAAACCCTGTGCGGTCATGCTCTGCGTCGTCATGCGGTACTCCTGATTGCGCGGCCTAGCGTTGTCTGGGTGAGGGATCGAGTCATCCTTCTCGTCCTCGAATGCAGAGGATACCCGCGCAATCGATTCACCGTCGTCCTCACACACAATGCAGCCGACGATCCGACGTTTCAACGCCGCCGCCGCCGCCGACGACCAGCATGAATGGAGCGGCGACGCGGGTGTGTCGCTGCTTGTCGAAGAAGGCCTGGTCGATGCCGAAACTCTGACCGACCGCTCGCCCCCACGCGCTGGCTGGCCGGGCCGGTTGCTCGCCGTTGGAACGCCCACAGAAATCGACCAGCACGAGGCCGCACGAAATGCTCTGGTCAGCAATCTGCCCAACTTCGTGATCTTTCCGCCGACGGTCAATTCCCATACGCACCTCGACCTCACGCATATTGGCTCAAAGACTCACGATCCGGAAGTGGGATTTGTGCCCTGGGTCAGCATGATTCGGTCGTTGCGGCACTTGGAACCGGCCAACATCGCGGCGTCGGTGGCGAAGGGAATCCACCTGAATCGGGGGGCTGGTGTCGCCGCAATCGGTGACATTGCAGGGGCTGCGGCGGGAGGAAGCGGGCGAAGCGCGCTGGTGCCGGCCTCTGTGCTGGCGCAGGAGCGAATGTTGGGCGTTTCGTACATCGAATTCTTCGGAATCGGCGAGCGGTTGTGGCGCTGTGCCGAGTGGCTTCCGCAGGTGCTGGCGTACTTTGCTCAGAACGAGGATTCTGGGGGTCAAAACCACGCGTTGGTGCGGATCGGCTTGCAGCCACACGCTCCAAACACTGTTGATGCAAGGGTTTACGAATGGGCCTCAGAGTTGGCGCAAGGGTTGGACCTGCCGATCAGCACGCACGTCGCCGAGACCCCCGAAGAACGAATGTTCGTGGCTTCTGGCCAAGGCCCGCAGCGTAAAATGCTGGAAGACCTTGGCTTATGGAACGATGGCGTGCTGGAAAGGGTGGGCATGGGCCGCTCTCCCATTCAACACACCCTCAAAGCACTCCGCGGCGTGTCCCGGCCATTGTTTGTACATGCTAATGATGCCGGCGACGCGGACATTGAGGCGCTGGGAACGGCCGGTGCCGCGGTGGCGTATTGCCCGCGGGCTTCGGCGTACTTCGGAGCGGATCGCCATTTCGGGCAGCATCGATACCGCGAAATGATTGCGGCGGGGGTGAGTGTGTCGCTGGGGACCGACTCGTTGGTCAATCTGCCCGAGTCGGCGGGGCGAATGCCAAGTGTGGAAGGCGAGGGCGGATCGGCGGGGCGCGGCATGAGCGTGTGGGACGAGGCCCGGTTTTTGTATCAGCGTGATGGCACAGACGCGGCGGTTCTTGTGGCGATGGCGACGACGCACGGCGCAGCGGCGTTGGGGCTAAATCCGGGGGCCTTTCGGTTGTCGGTTGGCAGCGGGATCGCGGGATTGGCGATGGTGCGATTGGGCTCGACGGCGAGCGCGAAAGCAGCCGGAAGAGGGGGAAATTGGTCGGTGCGAGCTCGGGCGTTAGAATCGGAATGGCCGATGGTGATGCTGTGGGATCGAAAATCTTGCGGTCAGGCAAGAATCGTATGATCTGCGGTCATGCTGGCTGCGGATGGGCGTTGGGCGGGGGCACGAGACCGCGGGGCGGTTTGGGAGCAACTTTGAGCAAGGAATGTGAGCGGCGATGAGCGCCAAGTGGATTCGAGCCAAGCGCTGGGACCGAGAGCACTTGCGTGGGCCGTTGTTGCCTGTGAAGTGGGTGTTGCGTGCGCTGAGTTCGGTGTGGATGGCGGTGGTGCTGCTGGTATTGGTCGCGCTGTATGGGGTGTTGGCGAGCGTGCCGCTGGGATTGATTGCGCTGGTGCCGACGTGGCTGGTTTACGGGACAACCTTGGTTGGGGCGGTGCTGTTGTTGGCGTTGTTGCCGACGTGGCTTTTGGGCGGGTTGGCACGTCGAGCTGGTGCGGGTCAGGCATTGCGATTTACGATCTGGGTCTTTGGGCTTTTGGTGCTGAGCCTGGGCGCGATTGCGCTGTGGTACGCGCTGGCGTGGCCGGTGCTGCGGTATGACGCGGTGCGCGGGACGGGCGTGCGGTTCTTTGGGGCTCTGGTTGATTCGCACAAGAGCTTGCAGTTTCGACGGCTGCCGGGCGTTGAGATGAGCGAACTGGAGTTTTACTCGTGGTGGCCGCTGAGTCTGATTCTGGGCTTGTTCATTCTGAATCTGGTGGTGACGACGTTTCGTCGGATTGAGTTTGATGTGCCGCGGATCGGCGTGATCACGGTGCATACGGGGATCGTGACGATCGCGCTTGGCTCGATGGTGTACGCGGGGCTGAAGCAGGAGGGGGACACGTTGTTGGCGTATGGGGGCATCAGCGAAGGGGGCAAGCCGCGGCCTGGTCCGATGGTGGACGGGTTTTATGACAACAACGACACGGCGCTGTGGATTAGCGAGGCGTCGGCGGATGCGCCGGTGGGTGCGTGGGAGCAGCGGCGCTTGGCGGGGGTGCCGCGGTACAACGATTACAACTTGAACGTGATTGGGCGGGATGTCGTTGGGCTGGGTGTCAGCGGGCGGGGAGGGAACAGCGCACCGGACTTTGGCCCGCTGGATGTGGCGGTGCCGCGAATGGCGGGTGAGGGTCGAGATGAGCCGGCGAAACTTGCGGCGGGGGTTGCGTTTCGGCTGGTTGGGTATGCCAGTTATGCGGAGTTGGCGCGCGAGTGGAAGATGAATGGCGAAGCGCCGGGTGAGGGCGCGGAACGGGATGCTGGGCCGAGTGGTGGGTTGAGTGCTGGTGCTTCGCAGCGGATTCGTGATGTTGAGGTGTGGCTGACTGACCCAGACCCGGAGACGGGGGAGGTGGATACGGAGCCTCGGCGTGTGATTCGGATGTTGCCGGAAGTGCCCGCGAAGCGCATTGACGAGGTGGGCGGGCTGCTGGGTGTTGAGTACACCATTGGCATGGACGAGCAGCGCTGGCGGGATTTGCAGTCGCCGATCCCTGCGGGCGCGCCGCACGCGCTTGTGGTTGAGCATCCCGCGAGCGGGTATCGCAATGTGTTTCCGATCCGAGAGGGGACGGAGATTCCGGTTGGGCAGAGCGGGTATCGCGTGCGGATCAAGCAGATTTTGGCCGAGCCGCCGTTTCCGATCATCACGCGCGGGTATGAGGGCGCGAAGTCGAGCGTGCTGATTGTGCGTGTGATTCCGGCTGGGGGCGCGGGGGGCGAGAGCGGAACGCCTGAGCCGGAGTATGACCGCTGGGTGTACAGCCGGTTTCCGCAGATCGGGCAAGACCTACTCGATGCGGGGCCGGGGCCGGGGCCGGGG
>JBGSRG010000527.1:0-3521 GCA_041737685.1 Phycisphaerales bacterium
CGCCCGAGATGGCCCCCTCTGGCCGCGAACGACAGCGGTCATACACGCTTCCCGCCGACACCGATGCCGCAACCGAGCGTCGGTCGATCCGATCGGGCCCTTCTTGCCCCAGAATCGTCAACCGGCTATCTTGCACCATCGTTCACCATCCGTTCGAGCAATGTTGCGGGCCAGCATCGCCTTTGGTTGCCTCAGAACGGGTCGCGTGCCCGATACTGCCTCTGGGCCGAACCTGTTTGCCATCTACCCGAGTGTAAGCGCCGGCCCGTCCGCTTCCGTCCACTCTCTCACAAGGATAGATCCGCGTGAATCTCGCACTCGTCATGGTCACCGCGGACGGCACTTCCCGTGAGTTCCCGGTCCAGTCCCTGCCCGTTGTGCTCGGACGAGGCGATGATGCCAAGGTTCGCATACCCCTCGCCAGCGTCTCTCGCAAGCACTGCGAACTCTTCGTGGACGAGGATGAAGAACTGACCGTCAAAGATCTCGGCTCGAGCAACGGAACCTACGTCAACGGCGAGCAAGTCCGCTCGCGAGAGCTGATTCCCGGCGATCTGCTCGCGGTCGGCCCGGTCGTCTTCGTCGTTCGCATCGACGGACACCCTAAGAACATCCAGCCCGGCGAGTGCTACGCGGCGGGCGCAGTCGCCATCGACGACGCGCAGGCCATTGCTGGCGTGCCTACTTGGACAGGCACCGCCGAGGTTGAGCCCCAGCCACGCCCCGCGCCCCGGCCGCTATCCCCAACAGCCCCAGCACCTCAAGCGGCCTCTTCTCCGCCAGCAGCCCCGCCCAAGGCTGCAAAGCCGACCAAGCCACTCGACGAGGACAGCCTGATGGCCGACCTGAGCGAGAGCGATTTCGACATCGACTTCTCCGATCTCGACGACGGACCCAAGCCCGACAAGAAGTGATCCCTCTCGAACTCTCGGACCTTCTCGAACGTCCGAAAGCGCGAGTCGGCGCGGGCTTCTAGCCCTCATAAACTCAGTATTCGCAGGGTATTATCGACGCCGCACGCGCAACCGTTCGGATCGTCGGATTTCCGCGCGATTTCCCCCCTCCATCGTGGCGAATCCCCTGTTCTGGGGGTATGTTGACCATGTCCCGGCCTCGCACCTCGTCGGTCGAACGCTGGGCCTCATGGCCGCCTCTGGGCCCTGAAACGTCATCAGAAGAGGAAGGGGTTTCGTATGAAGAATCGACTCGCCGCCGCCGTATTGCTTCTGGTTGCATCCGCCGGTGCCGCCAACGCGGCGACCGTGATGTACCAGGCCTCCATCCCCCTGCAGTCGACCAACTGGTCGGACATGCTGAATCTGCCGCAGTGGGATCCGGCCCTGTTCCCCAATCAGACGCTCACCAAAGTCACGGTCAAGCTGACCGGCACCGTTGAGGGCGATGCTCGCATCGAAAGCCTCGACGCCGCTCCCGCGATCGTCAACTACAACGTCGCCGCCCAGATCGGCATGACCGGCCCCGGTGGACTGAACATCGTCGTCCTGCCTCTGGCGGCCGGCGTGTTCAACGCGGCGATCTTTGACGGCGTCATCGACTTCGCGGGCACTTCGGGCCTGTCAAACCTCGGCCTCAGCAACTCGGCCCAGAACAGTTCGATGCTCACCGATCCGCCAACCGACCTCGCCGCAGCGGGCTTCATCGGTGCTGGATCATTGGTGTTCAATCTCACCGCCACCGGTGCATCGAACGCCACCGGCCCTGGGAACGTCATCCAGCAGTTCCGCACCGACGCCTCGGCGAACGTGATGATCACCTATGAGTTTGTCCCGGCTCCTGGCGCGGTCGCGCTGCTCGGGCTCGGCGGTCTGATGGCGGGTCGTCGTCGACGGTGATCGGTGTCGCGTTTGACTATGGACGCTCAACCCGCCTGACTTTCCCGAACCACCCTGCTCTGGGGTGGTTTTTTCTTTGGCGATCAAGCTCCCAGCACCAACTTCGCGGTTATCGGTCGTGACTAGCCCGACGAGGCACGGCGTCAAAGACAATGTAAATGCCTGCAAATATTGGCTTTGTGCGGATTTTTGTTCAGGCTGAGAGGCCTGTCATTCTTGGACGATTCCGCAAGAAACCTCTTGACACGCGCTGTCGGTTTTGTACGATGATGATCGAGCCGGACCTCTCTCCGGCCGCACGGTCGAAAAACCTTACAGAGGAGATGTGTTATGAATCGCCCACTTGGCGTCGCTTGTGCCATTGCGCTCGCGGCTGCCGCCGGAACCGCGAACGCGGCCACGGTTGAATACATGGCCAACATTCCGCTTCAGATCACCAACTGGAACAACCCGCTCAATCTCCCTCAGTGGGATCCGGCGCTCTTCCCCGATCAAACGCTGACGAAGGTCACCATCATGCTGACCGGCAGCGTTGACGGCGACGCTCGCGTGGAGAGCCTCGACGCCGCCGCCAGCACCATCAACTTCAACGTCAGTTCGACGATCACGCTGACCGGCCCCTCGGGAGTCAACATTCTCGTTCTGCCGTTGGTTGGCGGTAGTTTCAACGCGACCGCGTTCGATGGCATCAGCGACTTCCTCGGCACGTCTGGCCAGTCAAATCTTGGACTGACCAACTCCGACATGGGCATGCAGATGCTGACGAGTCCGCCCACCGATTTCCTCGCGGGGGGCTTCATCGGTAACGGCAACGTCGCGTTCAACCTGACCGCTCTCGGCACCTCGTCAGCAAGCGGTCCGGGCAACGTGATCTCGCAGTTCCGCACTGAGGCTGGAGCGGTGGTGAAGGTCACATACGAGTTCATCCCCGCTCCCAGTGCGATGGCGCTATTGGGCTTGGGCGGCTTGATCGCGACGCGTCGTCGCCGCTGATTCAGCCCGATCGGTTCCGCCGATCGCTCTCGGTCGTCGGCTGCCAACGCACACTTTGATTTCGATGGCGGGCCCCCCGAGCAGGGAGGCCCGCTTTCATTCGGGCAATCTGAAGCACGTAACAGGTAAAAACCCTAGCAATGGCATAAGTCTCGAACAAGTAAGCCGTTGCGAACAGATCTGGCATCCAGCCAGCCCTGACCACCGAACTCGCATCAGAAACCCCCAAAAAGAGGTTGAATTGACCCCAGAGATGGGTTACATTCCGATGCAGCGAGGTGGCACCGCGTCACGTCGTTCAATTGCCCGTCCCGATCAGAAAGAGGAGAGAGATCCATGAACCTTCGTGCTGGCTTGGTGTGTGCGGCCTCGGTCGTTGCACTCGCGGGTGTTGCAAACGCTGCGGTGACGATCATGCAGACACAGAACTACGGCGTTGTCAACAACGTGCCGGATTTCGACGACACCGTCACGTTCAACCAGTTCGTCGACTCCACCCTGAAAGAGAACATCCTCATCAAGTTCGCCTGCAAGATCACCATCGCGGGGGAGCGCATGATCGTGGATCTCACCGGCACCGGTCCGGAGATTCTGAACCGGGCCATCAACTCGCCGCTCGCATCAACGAAGTCGTTCATGGCGCAGGCGATCTTGTCGTACTGGTGGCCCGACCTG
>JBGSRG010000079.1:0-4525 GCA_041737685.1 Phycisphaerales bacterium
AGGGCTGGCACGTTGTGCTGCTGCAGCAGGTCGAGAGCCCGAAAGAGGATGGTGTCGGAGGGGCCTCTGGCCGGGGCAAGAATGGCCGCGTCCCATCGCTTGAGCGAAGCGAGGGTTCTCGAATCCGTGAGCAGTTCCTGGGCGCTCGCAAGTTCGAGCCGCGGCTCGGGTGCGTAGGAGGGCCAGTGCTGGAACATGCTGTTCCACCAGCCCGGTCGGTTGGCTTCGGAGTCGTCGGCCGCGATGAGCGCGATCGTGTTGGGCACCATCGTGGGCCATCCGTGACGCTCGGGCTTAGAATGAGCAAACCACGCGGGCAGCGACGCCGCACGATCGAGGTTTACACAGCCGCAAGCAAAGCCGGGCCGTCCGTGCCCGCGCATTGCTCTGTTGCCGAGACGAACAAGGCATCGGCCTACTGGGCGAGTTTCTTGAGCCGGGCGACGTCGAGTTTCACGAGATCGCCGTCCTTCAGGCCCAGTTGCTTGATGGAGCCTGGGGCGAGTTCAACGGCCAGACCACAGCGATACTTGGAAGAGTACTTGGTGGTTCGTGCGCTGTAGGCCTCGTCGGACTCGCCTTCGAGCCGTCTTTGGACTTTCATCTCGTGCATCGCCATGATCCGGCCCGCACCGTCAAGATAGAGAATGTCCATGTCGGTCAGGCAGTCGCCCATCCAGAAACTCTGGACCATAAATGGACTGCTCGGGAAGACGAAGACCATCCCGCCGTCAGCGTCGATTTTCTCGCGGGCCATCAGCCCAACACGCCGGGTCTCAGGAGTGGCGGCGATTTCGAGCTTGAACCGCTTGCCAGCGATGGTTGCGTCGGTCTTGGCCAGACCGGTGTTGGGCTTGACTTCGATCTTGGCATACTTGGGCTGGCCTGTCTCGGGTGTCGAGGCGTCGGGCTTGGTGGCGTCGTTCGCGGGAGGTTTCGCCGAGTTGCCATTGGCTTCGATCGGCTTGCCCGGAGATTGCTCATGGCTGTCCGTCGAAGAAGACTTCGCGGGCTTCTGCGCCACACCTGTGGGGCCGTCGCCGCACGCCGCGAGCGCTGCGCCGAAGAGCATCAAGCCGAAGATCGGAAGCACCAACGTCAAGGCGGCTCGCCAACTCGGTCGGTGGCGGGAGCGCGGGTGCCGCGTGGTCAGCCTCGAGTTCTGCTGCATTCGATGCCTTAGTGCGCGGTGCTCAACAGCCATGCGTCGTCCTCCTGCGTGAGCTGGATCGGCGTACGTGGAATCTTATCGAGGTTCAGCCCCGCCGTGAAGGATCGAAGATCGAGCGTTTCTCGCTTGTCGAGCAGGCCGCACCAGCGGCCGACGAGGCCGATGATGGCCTCTGCCGGCACACCGTGGCTGCGATAGTGGTCAACGCGCGTGTCGCCATGGCGTTTGGCCAGTCTCAATCCGTCGGTGCCCGTGACCAGCGGCAGGTGCCAATATCGTGGCTCGGGCGTGAGATTCAGCGCGCGGTAGAGCAGCAGTTGCCGCGCTGCGGATTCGACGAGGTCGTCGCCGCGAACGACGTCGGTGACACCCTGGGCGTGATCATCGATCACCACGGCGAGTTGATAAGCGGGCACCCCGCGCTTGGTCCAGACGAGAAAGTCGCCGATGGTTGCGGCAACGTCAACACGTTGTTCGCCGGCGAAGGCATCGATAAAGCTCACTGGCCCGGCATCGACAGCGAATCGCCAGTTGGCGTTGGTGTCAGGCTCGGACCACGGCGTGCCAAGGGTGAAACTCTCGGGCCGGAGTTCTGGACCGTATCGGACCTCGTGGGTGCCCTGCTGCGGCGCAGAGGCCGACGCCGCCGCTTCGATCTGCGTCCGCGAGAGCACGCAGAGGTAAGCCACGCCGAGAGAGCGCAGTTGCTCGAGCGCGGCGACGTGAGGTTCAAGCCGTTCGGATTGGACGATGGGGCCTTCGTCCCAGTCCAGCCCGAGCCATTGCAGCGTTTGCGGAACTCCGTGCACTGTTTCGGGCTTCACTCGAGGCGTGTCAAAGTCTTCGATTCGCAGCACCACACGCCATTCAGACCGGCGGGCCATCGCCCAGTTGATGAGGAAGGTGCGTGCGTTGCCCAAGTGCAGCGCACCGGTTGGTGACGGCGCGAGGCGTGTGACTCTGGCTGGCTCGGCGATGGTGCTCACGCTGAATCGTTGGCACGATCTGCACGCGCGATCGTTCGGGGTGTGTCCTACGCTGCGGGTTGGTCGATTCGGCGCATCTGTGGATCAGCGGCTTTGCTTGTTCGCGGGTGATGTTTGGTCAGCCTTCGCGGCGGAGATGCTCGCATGGTGCGTGCCTGCCCGGACAATCCCCCTACGCGGAGCCGTTTATGGACAAACTCACTGAAGATCAGATCGCTCAGAGACTCAAGGCGGTGAAAGAGTGGTCCGGCAACGGCAGCTCCATACAGCGGACGTTCCAGTTCAAGGACTTTGTGGAGGCCATGAAGTTTGTGAACCGGATTGCGGATGAGGCCGAGCGTGTAGAGCACCACCCGGACATTCTGATCCGATGGAACAAGGTGACGCTGACGCTGAACACGCACGATGCTGCGGGCGTGACGGAGAAGGACTTTGATCTCGCGGCGACCGCCGATCGCTTTGCGATGGCGGTTGCAAGCTGATCCGAAGGGTGGGGTTCACGCGCAAGCGCGAGTGAGCGAGCCCGAGAGCCCGACTCGCGTTGCCGTTCGTGCGGCTATTTGAGTTCGACATTCCAGTAAGCGTCGTCAAGAAACGCTTTCCACGAGTGGTATCGTTCTTGCCCCAGCCGGATCGAGATCATGGGGTTGCGCTTCGGCCGCGCCGGCTTTCGCACGAGTTTCATGCCCGCCTGTTCGGGCGTTCTTCCGCCCTTGCGAGCGTTGCATCGAACGCACGAGCAGACCAGATTCTCCCATGAGTCGCCGCCGCCTTGTGCGCGTGGGAGCACGTGGTCGATCGAGAGTTCGCTTGTGACGAAGACGCGCCCGCAATACTGGCAGAGGTTTCGGTCACGGGCGAAGAGATTGCGTCGATTGAGTTTGACGATCTGCGCGGGCAAGCGGTCGTAATCGAGCAGACGGATGATCCGCGGAACGGCGACCTGAAATCGCACAGTCTTCACCCAATCATAACGACTCGGTTCGAACTCCCTTTGAAACTCGCTGAGTTCAGTCCAGGTGTGGAAGGGGTACGAGCAGTATTGACCGTCGTTGACGTCGATGACCTCCGCCGCGTCGCGGCAGAGCATGGTGAAGGCACGGCGCGCGGAAATGACGCGCACCGCGACGTAAAGACGGTTGAGCACAAGCACTTTGGTGTCGAGTGCCGAGGCGATTCCGCCCGGCCCAAACTGGGCCATCAGAGCGTGATGTGTCGGGTCGGCATCCGGCGCGGCTTCATCGACCGCTGCGCGGCGTTGACTCTTCTTCCTGACGCGTGATGCACTCATCTGACAGAAACCTGCGCCCTTTCAGGCTCAAGTATCGACAAGAAGTCGAAGAACAATAGGCCATCCGCGAATTGCGCCCCTGCGCGTTCGTTTGATCAAATCGGGCAGAAGTTGCTTGGCAGGGGTTGGGCCCAAGGCCGTGGGCACCCGAACGGGGTTCGATACCAGGCCGTTCTGCGATTCTGGAACAGGCCCGAGAGGCACCTTGAGGCAAGCCACAGGTCACGTCGGGGGGCGAGAGAACCCGCATGGTGTACAAGCCAAGTTCAACCTCGGCGCCGTGCCTGACTCCGTGGCTTGCGTAGTGGCTTGCTGGTTCAGTGTCGGAAGTGGCGCACGCCGGTCAGCAGGCACGTCACGCCGTGCTTGTCGCACATATCGAGCGTTTCCTGGTCCCGCTTCGAGCCGCCGGGATGCACGATGAGCCGCACCCCAGCATCGATGAGCACCTGCGGCCCGTCGGGGAAGGGAAAGAAGGCGTCTCCGACGGCGATGGGTGCGTTGGAGGCCTTGAGTGCGGACGCGGCTTTGAGCACGGCGAGCCTGCAAGCGCTGACACGATCAACCTGACCTGAACCGACTCCGAAGAGTCGGATCGCGCGGTTGTCGCTCGGATCGATGCCGCCCAGAATCACGGCGTTCGACGTGACCGATCGGCACAACTCTGCCAGCACGCAAGCGGCGCGCAAATGCTCGGCAGTTGGCCTGGGGCCGGCGGCGTGGGTCCACGTCGAAGGATCTGTACGAGTTACATCACGGTCTTGGACAAGAATTCCGCCGGGAACCGAGCGGTACTCAATCTTTCGCGCGGCCGAGGCGGCTCGATTGCCCACGGCGAGGAGTCGCACAGATGCCCATCGCGAGCGCAGAATTTCGAGGGCGGCTTCGTCGAAGCCTGGAGCGACGACGGCCTCAAAGAAGTGCGAAGGTTCAGAGATGATCAGTGCTGAGGCCGCGTCAACCGTGCCGTTAAGCGCGAGGATGCCGCCATAGGCCGCGAGGGGGTCGCCGGCGATGGCGGCTCGCACTGCCTCGCTGAGCGTGGTGGCCACTGCGCCGCCGCAGGGGTTGGTGTGC
>JBGSRG010000032.1:0-2665 GCA_041737685.1 Phycisphaerales bacterium
CCACCGTCGCGGCCAACGCCGCGGTCGACAAACTCCGCGGCGACTTCGGCGCGGGCTTTGATCGAATGCTCCTCGGCGAGCACACGCAGATCGTCCAACTCAGTCCTGTACACGAGCCTGTCGGCACGCAACGTTCGCGCCCCACCGGCCTGCTGCTGGTTGATCCGAACGCTAACACCGCGAACCTGCTCGTGAAGGGCCTCGCCGCGCAGACCGATTCGTACGAACTGCTGTTGCTTGATGGCGATGGGAAAGTAATCCGCACCGTCGCAACCTTCCGGTCCTCTCCCACGCAGTTCGACGTCAAAACGATCGCACAAATCTCGCTCGAAGGCGTAACAGCGGTCGCGCTCCAGCGTGTGGGCGATGCATCGCCGCTGCTTGTTGGCACGGTTGGCCGGGCGTGAGCGCTCTGTATCGCAACGCTGCCTGATCGTTCGTGCGGGTGGTTATTGAGCCTGCAACCCAGCCAGCCATCGCCCACCAAGCCGCGATGCTCACTTCCGCCGTGCGCCCTTGTTGCTGGGTGCTGGCGCTGCCTTGCCTTTGCTCGCGCCGGGAACGATCGGCCCTGACTCTCTCATGCTGCGCTCAAGCGTTGCCCAGTCGACGTCGCTGAGTGCTTCCTCAACCGCCTGCGACTGCTCGAACTTGCGCTTGGAACTCGACAACCGCGTCCACACCAGTCCGCCAAACAGCCCCACCGCCAGCAGCCCGCCGCCCAGCAGCCCGCCCGCATATCCAAGCAATGTTTGCTCGTTCACCGGCCGCTGCGAACTCTTTGCGGTGCTGACGATCGAAACACCATAGTCCACCGTCCGCTGGTCTCGCCCGGCCTCAGAGACGCTCTTGAGCGTGGTCACAATCGTGTCCAGCACCGCCGCCGATCGATCCGAACCCGTCTCGCGCAGTTCGAGCATCAGTTCGCCATCTTCAGGGCTTTGCACGTAAAGATCCGACCGAAGTTTGGCCGCAAGTTCTGGCCCGCGCCCCAGCGAGGGATAGCCCCTCCGGAACAACCGTTCCGCCGCCGCATCAATGAACTGCGGGTTCTCGATCAGTTCTTCGTGGAAGGTTTGCCACGCCGCCAGATCCGCTGGCTGGGCCTGCCGGCCGTGCGTATCCACTTCCAGATTCGCCCGCGCGACATACACGCCCGGCCACAACCGAAGCGTCAGTTGCCAACTCAGCACCGAGAGAATGCCCGTGCTCAGACACACCACCAGCACCGCCGTGAACGCACCCGAGCGAGCCTTCGCCGAGCCGATCCGCTTCTCGCGCCGTGCAAGATCCTGCGCTGCCGATGCCAACTTGACCCGCTGCTGCAAGATCTGCTCACACTCGGTATGCCGCTTCTGCAGCGCATTCTGCGCCACCACAATCTTGCGCGCCTGCTGCTGCAAGAGGCCCTTGTACGTCGCCAACCGCGCTCGTCGGATCTGCAGACCCACCGATGCAGCCGCGGGCCGACCCGTTGTCGGCGTCTCGGCCCGGTTCTCCAGCGCTCGCTGCAGTTCCGCCGCTTTCTCACGAAGTTTCACGATCGCCTGATCGCGCTTGGCGATCTCGCGGTCCAGGCTCTGACGGTCTGGCGTGTCCTGCACCGTTGCCAACTGCGCGCGGAGTTCCTGAATCTCCTCACGCAACTGGATCAGTTCGGCCTCTGCGCCCGCGCGCCGCGCATTGGCCTCACCGATCTGAATCTGCAGCATCTCCAGCCGTCCCGACGAGATCGCGCCCGACTCGTCGTCGGTCCGCGACTGCGCCATCAGCGTGCGCTGCTGCTCGTTCACCGCCGCCTTCTCACGGTCGATCGCGTCGCTGGCAGACTCGATCTCCTTCGATCGCGCCCGCAACTCTTGCTCGATCAGCGCGGCCTGCGACTCGCGCGCCTCAAGCGCCGCGTGCGTCGTCGCCACCTCGTGGTCGATCTTGGCCCGCTCGGCCTCCAACCCCGTCCGCTGCGACTCGATCAGCGTGCGGGCCTGGTCCAGCCGCTCAAGTTCGGTCAGCAGCGTGGTCTCTCTCGCTGACAGCCCTTCCTCCAGCGTGCGGGCCTCGGTCATCCGCGCTTCGGCCTGCTGCCGCTGCGTGTCCACTTCCGCCGCTTCATTGTCGAGCATCTTCGCGCGCTCGTTGAGCGCGGCCTCACGAGCGTCCAACTCAGCCTCGCGCCGCTCGATCTCCGCAGCGCGGCTCCGCAGTTCTGCCTCTCGCTGGTCGAGTTGAGCAGATTGCGCCTTGGCCCACGCCTTGAACTGCTCAGCGTTCGTCCGCTCAGCGGCCTGCTCCGACGCTTGCTGCTTCGCTATCCGCTCAAACTCCGCTCGTTGCTCGCGCATCCGCGCGTCGCTCTCGCTCAGCGCTCGCTCGCGCTTTGCAACCGTTGATTCATGCACCGACAGCCGGGCCTGTTCTGATCGAATCTCCGCCTCCGCCTGCGCCAGCCCCTCCCGACGCGCTGCCAACTCGCGATCACGCTCCGTCGCCTGCTGGCTGCGCTCCTCAACGTCCCGGCTATCAGCCTCAACCCGTTCCCGCACGCCATTCAGTTGGCTGCGCTGCTCCTCAATCTCGCGACCTAGGTCCGCCAGCGTGCTGCGCTGCGCGTCCAGTTCTCCCGCCGTCCGCCGCCAGCGCTGGGCCTCGGCCTCCAACGCCCGCT
>JBGSRG010000076.1:0-8309 GCA_041737685.1 Phycisphaerales bacterium
CGCGGGCGGGTGCGCGGGCGCGTTCGGTCGCGTTCACCGGCTTGGTCGCCGGTCGTGGCAAGGCCATGCGCACAAGATTGATCGCACGTTGCGCACACCATCACGAGCCCAACTCGCTCAGCCACGGCTGCAAAAACGCCAGCAGATCGGTCAAATCAACGAAGTCGTCGAGCGTCATGTCGGCGGGTGAGGCCAACGCTGGGCCACCGAGAACGCTGAGCCACGCGTCGAGGAAGCTCAGTAGGTCGGTCAGGTCAACCTCGCGGTCGCGGTTGAAATCTCCCACGCGCGGCGGGACGACGCGTCCGACCGCGTCGATCTCTGCTGAGACTTCGCCCAGAGGACCAGCGAGGAAGTTGACGGCGGTGGTGATGCGGACAAAGTGAATCGCGATGAGCGGCACCGCCAAGCCTGTGGCCGGGTCCACCGCGTGAGCGAGGTCGATGGCGTCGCCGCCGCCCGAACCGTGTGATATGCCCACGAGAAGTGGATCATCGGGAACGGTGTAGAAGTCGGTTGGGATTATTGATGGGTCGTCGATCACGTTGTCTGCGTTGGTGTCGCCCAGTCGGAGCGTTGGTGTGCAATCGGCGTAGCCGTAGACACCTTCGTGCGTCGCGTCGGGGCCGTTGGGGTTGAGCAGCAGGGCGGACTCGAAGGGGGTTGTCAGACGAAAGGCGTTGGTGATGAAGGTTTGCGGCGGCGACGGCGCGCTTGGCGGCACAAACATCGGGCTCGCGGGCGGGTAGGTGGTGTCGTCGGTGTCGGCATCCCAGACTTGGGTGCTTCGCACCAGCGGCCAGGCGTTGGGCGTGGCCGGAAGGTGCGAACCGGGAATGAGGTACCACGCATCGTCGGCCAGGCCATTGTCGTTGGTGTCGAACGAGACTTCGACGGTGGCCGCCTCAGCGAACCGGCGGTTGGGATTGCCCGCAGAGTAGATCGCGTTGCCGAAAACAATCACATCCAGTCCGAGACGGTTGGTTGGTGACGGAGGAAGGTTCACGATCGGTGATGCGAAGCCCAGCGTGATAGAGCCGCCAAAGCCGCCGAGCGTGACCAGCGACGACAGATTGGGCGACAGCGTTCCGCCGCCGACCGGCGGGCCGAGTGCGCGGGCCGGATCATTGAATGTGGAGCTATTGACGAACTGGCCAGGGGCCGGGTTGTAGTTCAGCACCGAAGCAGCGAACGGGGTGGGCGCGTCAGCGCAGGTTTGATCGGCGAGTACGCAGAGCGCCGCGATCATGAAGAGCGCACCCGCTCCCGCACCCTCCCACGGGCGATGGCGACGGTTGCGCGAAGTCGTGCTTTGGTGACTCACGCCCGCACTCCGGACTTGGATGAACGGCGGCGACGATGCGGCGATGACAAGATGCCGCTTGTGGCAAGTCCGATCCCGAAAGCACCGAGCGCGCCAGGTGTGGGGATCGCGTAGCGATACGCGATGCCGTCGGCGATGATCAACGCTTCGTTCGTGATGGAATTGAACGCCACCGAGTACAGGCTGTCTGCGCCGCCAGGCGAAAGAAGCAGCGGGTTGGTCGGGTCAGCCGGGTCGATCACTGCGGCGAAGCCCAGCAGAGGCGGCGTGGCGAAACTGTCGCCGCCGCCCGCGAGCAAGTTTCCCGCTGAGTCTGCGGCGAGGGGGAAGGCCGAGAGTATCCGTGTGAGCGTTGGCGCAAGCGAGAAATCTGAGGGCGTGTTTGCGGTCGAGAGCGTGGCCAGGTCGAACGAGCGGATCTGGCCCGAAGGGGTGCTATCGAAGCCAAAGCCAACCCCGACGTAGACCGTGGGGCCAATGATGGCGATGCCGCCCGAGCCTGCGCCAGCGCTTTCGACGACAACGGTGGTCTGGGGGGATGGCCCGAGTGTGATGCGCGACACCAGCGAAGAGCCGACGAAGAAATCGCCGCCGGTGACGAGCAGCGCTTCGTTAGACGACCACACCGCATCGAAGCCCAGAGCGCTGACGGAGACGCTCGCGTTCGACGGAACGATCGTGTCGAGCGACGAGAGCGGGACGATGTGAACAGACTGGTTGGAAGGTGTGAAGTCATTGCTACCAACGGCCAGATGTAAGCCGTCGGGGCTGACACGAATGAACGAAGGCCCTGCGGCGCTCACAAGCCCGCCACCGAGCGAGCCGACGCGTGTGTAAGTTGCGCCGTTGATCTGGGTTTGCAGCCAGAGTCCGTCGCCGCGGGCTTGCAGAATGCGGCCGTCGGACAGCACGTCGAACGGATCGGCTGGTACAAACTCGTTGGAGCGTGGCAAAGGGAACGACCCGACAAGCGAGTAACCCGTTGGGGCTGCCAGGGCGTGGTTTGAAGCCGAAGCTAGCGTTCCGAGCGCCAGCACGATCGACAGAAGTGTGCCGGATCTCGAAAGAGACAAGCCGATAGCCATGATCGCAATCACCTCATTCTCATGCCGAGTCGCGCGGCACGGCTCCCATTGAGACTGCCCCCCGCGAAAGGGTGCATGGGGGGAGAGAAGAGGTGTCGGAAGGGTGCTCGCGGGGAACGCGCAAGAACGCTGCCGACGCCCCGATCGCGAGGGCGTACACGACGCACGCTCAGGGCAGGTCTTCCGGCTCGGGGCAATCCCGCTCGGCCTTCCCGCGCAACCTTGATCGGTCGGGCAGTGGCGTTTCGAGCGGGCCATTGGGCCCCTCACGGCGGCGCGTCCGCGGTGGAATCAGTTTGGACGACGCTTGTTGGGCGGTCGGCCTTGCCTTACCACGCTTCCCTTTTCAGACCGGCCGGTTGCAACACGCGCATCCGACCAGTCACCTTGAGCGATCGCAGCATAGCAGAGATGAGGGGAGTGTCAATCGCGGCGCGGCGGCAAGGATCGGGGTGTACGCCAAGGTGCGATTCGCCCGATGTCAGACTTTGCCGTGCTCTGCCGTCATGGCGCAATCTGCTGTTGGCATCACTCTGCCACTGCGATGATCCCCGAACGCACCAGCAGGTCGTGCATCTGGTTTGCAGCGCTTGCGCGATGCGAGAGATGGTTCTTCTCTTCGGGAAGCATCTCGGCGCTGGTCTGGCTGAACGCCGGTGCAACCAGAAACAGAGGGTCATAGCCAAAGCCTCGCTTTCCACTGGGCACGCGCGGCGGGATGCCGATTCGCCCCTTGAACTCGCCGGTGGCGACGAGCAAGACGTGGGCGCGATCGGGCTGTGCAAGTGCGGTTGCGAGCCGCGACTCAATTCCCCAGAGGGCATCTTGCTCGTGATAGGGCGGCACCAGCGGCATTAGCCGCGATGGCTGAAAGCCCGGCGGCACCGCCAGCGCCATGACGCAGAAAAATCGTGCGGATCGTCGCTCGGTCGCGAGTCCTTCGAGATTACGGAGAACGAGTTGGTTGTTCGCGCTGTCTCTGGCTTCGCGGCTCAGGCCCAGTTCGCGCCCGTGCGAGGAGTAGTGTGAACTGATGACACCCGGTGCGCCGTCGAGCGCATCGATCTCTAAGCCGGAGTCGTCTGCCAAGCAAACTCTTCCGGTCTGGGTCGCGTAGGCGAGGGCCTTAATCCGCGCATTGTCTTCGAACGTGCGCCCCGTTTCTTTCGGCTCATTGGGCGTTTGCCCCGGCGGCATCGCAAGATCAAGCCCGATGAGCGGCACGGTCTGAGAGGGATCGGCCGCGAATTGAGCAAAGAGCGCCCGCAGTTCTTGAACCTTGTGCGGGTTGCCGGTGGCGAGCACGATCGAGCTGGAGGGGGCTTGTTCAGGCGCGGTCATTGGCCAGCGTAGGGCGTTCCGAACCGTACTCGAGCGAGGGCCGCAGCCACCTTTGGGAATCGCGTCATGCGGATCCCGCCGCTGAAACACCCCTCTGATGCAAGCCGGGGCCGGGAGTGGGGGGGTACGATCGTTCATGCCGAGCGATCTGTTGGACACTCTGGGTTTACGAAGCGACCCACGCTTTGTCAAAGTTGATGCACAAGCCGCGCCCGGCGTGTGCGAGGTTGCTGGCAAGCGCGTTGTTGTGAGCCAGAACCCCGCAACCGGCGCCGCGATCGGTGCGGTTTCTCTCGATGATGCGGCGGGGCTTGAACGTGCAACAGGCCGCGCCGTTAAAGCGTTCAAGGCGTGGCGAGAAGTGCCCGCGCCCGAGCGCGGCCTGGTGGTCCGCGCCATCGGTGAAGAGTTCCGGCAGTTCAAGCAGCCGCTGGGCGAACTGGTCAGCATGGAGATGGGGAAGATTCTGTCTGAGGGGCTTGGCGAGGTTCAGGAAACCATCGACATCGCCGACTTCGCGGTCGGACTGTCCAGGCAACTTCCGGGTCAGGTGCTACCCAGCGAGCGTCGAGGGCATCGCCTTCTTGAACAGTGGTTGCCGCTTGGCCCGATCGCTGTGATCACGGCGTTCAACTTTCCCAACGCGGTTTGGGGATGGAACGCCATGCTCGGTGCGATCTGCGGCGATTCCGTGGTGTGGAAGCCGAGCCTGCTGACGCCTCTGACGGCCATCGCAACACATCGCATCGCCGCTCGCGTGGCTGAGCGAATGGGGCACGCAGGTGTGTTCGGATTGGTGATCGGCACGGATGAGCAAGTGGGCGAGCCGATGGTGGCCGACAAGCGATATCCGTTGGTTTCGGCGACGGGTTCGTGCCGCATGGGGCGTAAAGTTGGGCAGGTGGTAGCGGGTCGGCTCGGTCGATCGCTGCTGGAACTTGGTGGGAACAACGCGCTCATCGTTCACGCAGACGCGGATTTAGCGCTCGCGGTGCCAGCGATCGTGTTCGGCGCGGTGGGCACTGCGGGCCAGCGCTGCACCACGACCAGAAGACTGATCGTGCACGAGTCGATCGCTAGTGCGCTGGTCGATCGTCTCGTCAGCGCCTATGGACAAGTGATGGAGCGCATCGGCGACCCGCTGAACGAGCACACGCTGGTCGGCCCGCTGATCGACGATCGCGCGGTGCAAGCGTTCGAGCGTGCGGTGCAATCGGCCAAGGACCAGGGCGGCGAAGTGCTGGTCGGCGGCTCGGTTGTCGGCGGCGATGCACGCGGCAAAGGCGCGGGTGGTCATTTCGTGCAGCCCACGATCGTGCGTGTTCCAGCGGGCAGGGGCCTGCCCATTGCCAACGAAGAAACCTTCGCGCCGATTCTCTATGTCTTTACCTATCGCGAACTTGACGAAGCCATCGCGCTCCAGAACGGTGTTGAACAAGGACTCTCCTCGGCGATCTTTACCGAGAGCATGCGCACCAGCGAACGCTTCCTTTCGCCGTCGGGCTCTGGCAGCGACTGCGGCATCGCCAACGTGAACGCGGGCACCAGCGGTGCTGAGATTGGTGGGGCCTTCGGCGGCGAGAAGGACACCGGCGGCGGGCGAGAGTCGGGCTCCGATTCATGGAAGGCCTATATGCGCAGGCAGACATGTACCATCAATTTTTCTGGTCGGTTTGAGCTGGCCCAGGGGATTCGCTTTGAGTAGTCGAGAAACCACAGTGACCGACGCGCTCGCTCTGGCCGCGGTCGCGGAGATCGAGTCCGGCATGATTGTCGGCCTGGGCACCGGGCGAACTTCCGGGCGTGCGCTGCTTGCGCTCGACCAGCGCATCCGCGAGGAGGCGTTGAGCGTCAAGTGCGTGCCAACGAGCCACGCGACCGAGACTCAGGCCCGCGCGCTGGGCATGACGGTCGTCGACTTTGCCATGATCGAGACGGTGGACTATCTCTTTGACGGTGCCGACGAGGTGGACCCAGATCTTCGCATGATCAAAGGCCGCGGAGGTGCGCTGGTTCGAGAGCGCGTCGTCGCCATGGCCGCGAATCGTCGGGTGTACATCGTGACCGAGGAGAAGGTTGTCAGCCGATTGGGCGAGCGCAGCACGCTGCCGGTGGCGATTCACTACTTCAGTCTGACAAGCACTCGCAAGAAGTTGATTCACCTAGGATTCAACGGTGTCGTCCGACGCACCATGAGCGGCGACCACTTCCTCACCGATCAGGGCAACCTGGTGATCGATCTCACGCTCCCAACGAATGTCACACCCGAAGAAGCGGCGGAGTTGCTCGACTCAGTGCCCGGTGTCGTTGACCACGGCCTCTTTCTTACGGAGGCCGACGACGTGCTCGTCGAGACCAAGGAAGGCAAGATCGAGCGGATGGCGCGGCCGGACTAGAGCCGCCGAGTGAAACTGCGCTTGCGCATGTCGAGACTTGCACTCATCGCCAGCGATCGACCGACTTCGACCCTTTCACCTGTTTCATACAGTGCCTCGATCCTCGTGTGTTTCCCGTCACCCGTCCGCCCGAGCCCGTACCCCCTTCGCACGATGCCCGTGTGCCAGATTGAACCATGCCCAAAGCCCCGCCCAGATCGCCCGCTCCGACCATCTCCTCTCTCAAGGCCAAGCAGATCATGACTTCGCCCTGCGTTTGCGTGCGCGCCGATACGCCGATGAAGGACGTGGCCAAACTGATGCGGGAGAAGGACATCGGCGCTGTCATTGTGGCCGACTCGCAGGGCATGCTCAAGGGCATCATTAGTGAGAGCGACGTGGTGGGTGTCGGGCGGTGCGTGCCGTTCGCGATCGAACCTGCGCCGATGATTTTGGGCGCACGTGTGGGCACGCTCGAACAACTGGTCGAGGCTTACTCGGCGGGCGCGTCGCTGCGTGCCGATCAGGTGATGAGCGCAAAGGTGACGACCGTTGGCGAAGAGGCCGATGCGGGGCATGTTGCCCACATTTTGCTGCAGCGGAACCTCAAGCACATCCCCGTGGTGAAAGAGGGCAAGGCCGTTGGCATCATCGCACGGCATGACGTGCTGAAGCACATGACCGGGATGAAGTGATCGGGTTGGGGTCTTGTGCAGGTCAAGCGATGGCCAGCATCACCCGGGCTGTCCAGTGCATGTGCCCGTGCCACTCGCCAGCCATCGAACCGCCATGAACCCGCCAGCAACCTGACAGCGCCGGCGCACTCGCCGGTTACGGGGCTGCCGCTTGGCGATCAGCCGACCCACCTCCAACTCGACCGATCGATCCTTTAACGGTCTGCATCGTCGCGTAGATGCCGATCGCCGCGAACGCGGGCAGAAGCAGGGCTGCGGGCAGTGTGTAGCGAGATTGCGCTGGTACACCCGACGCGTCGAGCAGTGAGATCAGCAGAATCCGACCGACAATCGCACTGAGCAAGATGAGCCCACCAACCAGCCAAGACGTGTCAGCTGCTGGCGCGGTGCGATCCTTCGTCGCGCGACCAACGAACAGCCCGACGGCACCGATCGCCATGCCCATGAAGCCCACGACCACCGAGGCCATCGTGAGCGCTGGCACCGTCGAGGCCAGGCTGCGTTTGATCTTGTCGAGGGCTTCGACCGCGGGCTCTCGATGCCAGAAACTGGTTGGCTCAAAGCCCGGCTCCTCAAGCAGGCGCGAGAGTTCGGTGCGGCGCAGCGCCGTCGCGTCAAACTGCCGAATCTGCCGCTCGGACAACGCTTCGTGCGAGGTGCGGTTGTACTGCGGACGGCCAAGAGCCAGCCAGGCGGCGTGCGCCGAGTCTGGCAGTGCGCGCGCCAGAGGTCCCCAATCTGGCGGCATAAACGTCACCGGTGCGAAGCGCGACTCGAGCCGGCCCTCGTCCATCGCTGCTCGCAGTTCGTCGGCCGCGGTCGCGTAGAACGCGTCCAGTTCAGCAGCGTCCTTCCAGCGATGACCGATGCCGCCTTCGCCGCCATACCACGCGCCTTGGCGCATCGCCCAAATCGTCCACGAGCCCCACTCTCCCCGAACGCCGGTGGTGCGGACACACGCGTTCTGATAGCCCATCGAACTGGGGTCGCTTTCCATCGCAGTCAACAGACGGTCATACGTCGGGCTTTGGGCTCGGGCACGCTCCCGTACGTCTTGCGGCACGGGAAGCCGAGGATCGGGCGCCATGGGCGGGATGCTGATCAGGGTACGAAACAGACGCTTGAAGCCCGGCGCGTCGACGTCCGCCAACGCGAAGATGCCCTGCTCGCGGTGATTGACCAGTTTGATGGCGGTCGTCGCGGCGAACGTGAGCAACAGCGGCAGCACTACCGTCGCGACAAGCCGGATGGCCAGGCTGGCGGGCTGACGAGCGAACCGTTCTGCGTCTCGTTCGAGCGGTGAGAGTCTGCTGTCGCGATGCCAGGTTAACGCTCCGGACAATGCCGTCACGCCCGCAGCGCACAGCACCAGCGCGGGAACCATGACGCCTTCGGCCCGAGTAGTGGCGCAGACCGCACCACCAATGCCCGCGAGCGCCCCCCAGCGCAGTGCTGACCCGATCGTTCGCCCGTTCGCAGCGACGGCAAG
>JBGSRG010000118.1:0-18796 GCA_041737685.1 Phycisphaerales bacterium
GGCTTGAGAGCAGGATGTCGGCGGTGTATCCGCCGCCGTTGTCGCGGACATCGATGATGAGGCCCTCTTTGCCATTGCCAGCCGCGAAAAGATCTCGCTCGAAGTCTCGGACCGACTCCTCGCTCATCCCGCGGATGTGCAGGTAGCCCAACCGGCCGTTGGAGAGTCGGTCAACTTCTGCACGTCGATGCAGCACCTCATCGACATAAGCGAGCCGCGTCCACTGCGCAAACGAGATGGGAGTGATGAGGATGGGCCGTGCGCTAGGCGAGGTCGCATCGCCGTTGTTGGAGGCGGCATCCGTCTCAAATCCTCCCGCCGGTCGAACTTCAAGCAGCGTCTCTCGACCCGAGGTTCCCGCCATCGCCGCGTCCAGGTCGATGGTGGGCAACGTTGTGGTCGAAGATGCCAGGGATCGGCCGTTGATCGAGATGATCACCTCGCCGATGTTCAACTTCGAGGCGGGTTCGTCGGCGGGGCCATTGCGAGTGACGGCGACAACCCCAAACCCACCCGCCACAGGTTTGGACTGAATGCCCAGAACTCCGGTGTTGACTCCGGGCGAACTGAATCGATCGCCACCGAACATGCCCAGGTGCGAGCCGTCGAGTTCGCCGAAGAGCATGTTCACCACGCGGTTGAAGGCGTTGGAACTGCGGGTGCCCACGGCCAGTTCGCGGTATCGCGCGGACAACCGTTCCCAGTCCAGCCCCTTGAGCGTGGGGTGATAGAACCGCTGGCCAAGCAGCCGCGCGGCCTCATCGAACTTCTGCGTCTGCTGGGCCTCCACGTCGATGACCATCGGCGCGTCGATCGGCAACGACTCGACCTTGCCGCCAGCCTTTAGTGTCACGCTCGCCGCTCCTGAGCGGATGAATGTCACCTTGTCGCCCGTCATTGCCACGCGCACGCCACGAACGTCGCCCGCCTGCAGCGTCTTTCTGTCCTTGCCCTTGTGGTCGATGCTCAGCAGTGCACGGTCCTCATCTACCAAGGACGAGAAGATGATGCGGTCGCCGCCGGGCGTGAGTTCAAGATTGCTCTCGTTGCCCGGCTGACTGGTGACTCGGCGCACGCGAAGGTAAGCGTCGGCAACATCAAACTTCAGCGGCTCGGGCTCGGCCGGCTTGGCTTTGTCTTCCTCAGCTCCCGCTTCTGCCTTGCCTTTCTCGCCTTTGCTCTTGTCGTCCTTCTTCTTGTCGTCCTCCATGCCAAGCGGCTTGCGCTTGCCCGCCGACTCTGCGGCTTTCTTGAAGTACTCGTCCAGTTCGTAAGGCGCTTTGCCCTCCAGATCACGGTCCAGATAAACACCCCAAACGTCCATCTCGTCTTCGGGTGAGCCGCGCTCCGAAAGGAACACGAGCACTCTGCCGTCAGCGCTCAAGCGGGGCGAGACGTCCGTGTCAGGATGCCGCGAGATGTTTGCGCCCCACACCCCTCCCGGCAGTTGCTCCCATCCCTCGGCGTCAATCGGCTTTGTGCCCGCCGTGTCGATGATCCAGATATCGCTGTTGAAATCAAGATCGATCATCGAGACGACCAGATGCCGTGAATCGGAGGCCCACGCGGCGTCAGGCTCTGCCCAAGATTCCAGCACGGCACGCTCGCTGCCGGTTGCCAGGTCTCTGAGCATCAGATCGCCAAGCCCGCGTGTGTAGAGCAGACTCTTGCCGTCGGGTGAGGGCTGCGGGGCACTCAGATCGGTCTCGCCGCGAACCACCATCTCGGACTTGAATCGCAAGGACTCTGACCAGCGCTTGCCATGATCGATCGGCTTTGGCTTCGACTTGCTTGGCTTGGATTCGATCTCGGTTGCCTTCTCGCCCTCGTCGGGCATGGCGGTCTCAGCGGCCTTGTCTGGCTCTGCAGTGTCTGGCTCTGAATTGGTCGGGTCCTGCGCGCTTGGCTCAATCGCAACGGGAGCATCTGCCGCAGGCTCTGGTTCCGCCTTCTTCTCTGCGTCTTCCTTCGCGGGCTTCAGATCCGACCGCGCTAGGTCCACCGTTGCACGCCAGATGGCATTCTTGCCCCAACGCATCGACTCGCTGCTCTCTGTCGGCTCGTCACTCGTGAAGTAGAGCCATTGACCGTCGGGCGACCACGCCAACTCGCGCTCGCGCCCGACGGTGTTCGTAATGCGGCGAGTCGGAAACCCCTCTTGCACGCTCCGTACAAAGACCTCGCCGCGAGCGACAACGGCAATGGTCTTTCCGTCAGGGCTGAGGACTGCCTCGCTGATCTCCTTGTCGGCAGAGCGTCGGTCGATGTCGGCCTGCGTCGTATCTGAGGGGATAACGACGTCGATGGGCTGCGGACGGGCGTTCGCCGCGTTGAGGTCAAGCCGATAGAGCCGGTCCCAGACCGCAAACACGGCCAAAGCGCCGTTGTGTGACACCGCGAGGTCTCGCACACCGTGCGCAATGGTGGACTGCTCTGCCGTCGGTGAAAAGCGAGTCAGTTGGATCGCGCCAGAGTTCCCCGGCGAGTCGATCGCACCCTCGGGTAGTTTCCACACGTTGTTCTGGCCATCTCGGCTGGAGATAAAGACCACTCCGCCATCGGGCAGGCCAAAGGGCTCGCTGTCATTGCCAGCAAAGTTGGTCACGCGCTCTGCGGAGTTCCAGGTCGGTGTTCCGTCGTCGGCGGTCGCGGTAGACCGAAGCCGGTAGATTTCTTGAGCTCCGCTTCCGCGATAAACGGGCCGCTCCATTCCGGCGCGATCGCGCACGAACAAAATGGTCTCAGAGCCGTCGGCGATTGCCGAGCGAGGAAACTGCCCAAAAGCGGCGGTGAGTTCTCGCGCAGGCATGTCCCCGCCGACTTGGCCCTGCGAATCCACGACAGGAACTTGAAACAGGTTGGCACCGCGAAAGATGGTTGGGGTCCGGTTGGTCGCAAAGAGCAAGCCCTTGCCGTCGGCCGTAAAGCCGCCCAATCCGTCGCCGCTGGTGTGCCATGTGGCACGCCGGATGGAGCCAAGCACCAGCCCAGAGTTGGTATCTGCGGTCGAGAGTTCGCCAACATAGAGGTTTCTTGAGCCATGCCGGTCGGACTCGAACGCCAGCGACTGGCCATCAGGCGAGAAGGCGCTGCGGCGTTCCTCAGCCGGGTGGGCCGTGAGACGCGAAGCAATTCCACCGCTTGTGGGCGAGGCCCAAAGGTCACCGGCCCATGAAAAAACGACCCAGTCACCGTTCGGGCTGAGGCTCGGATACTCCGGAAAGCGGGGCACAGCGGCCCTTACAGCGACGTTCGGGCCTGCCGCAACGGATGTGGAGACCGCCACATCGAGGGATTTGGAGGGAACCAGCCCCTGCTGGCAACCGCCCGCAACGCTGGCAGCAATCAGTGCGAAGGCTGGTGCGAGGGGTCCGATCCGATAACAAAGGCGTTTGTTGGTCACGAGAATGTGTCTCTAAATGTCTGTGGGCCAAGAATTTCCGTTGACAAACAGGCGGTGGTTCAGGACAATGGGAGCCGCGCCGTCACGGTCATCCTACCGGCGAGTGGTGGTCAGCGTTGAAGGGATGAGCGTTTACTTTGGCACATACAGTGGGGCTGGCAGACGTTCGGTTGGTGGCGAGGTGCGCGAGCGATTGGGACTGCAAGCAGACTTGGCTACCAACGACTAACCTGTTCTCTGTTGGGCGGATGGGTTGATTGGCCCGGGGTCACAAAGACCATCGGGTTTGAGGCGGATGCGAAAGCGCGGTTTGTTGGCAAAGAACGCCGGTCGGTGTACCGTCTTGAGGCAAGGATGCCCAAACGGACAGAGACTTCTCGGTGCCGTCTGCGATAAGCAGGTTGCGATGAGATGTCCTGCGGACAGAACCGTTCAGGGATGGCTGGGCGAATGGTGGGTCGCTGCTCAGCGCTTGCGCTGACACGATGCATCGTTCTGGCTTGGATCACGAGTGTCGAAATGGCCCGCGGTTGCGGGCTGGGAGTAGTACCAGATGCACAACTGGCTTGGACGAGTGGGCAGCGCAATCGGTCGTCACGGCATCGACTCAAAGCGGCGGCGCCGGCTGTTGTCCGAGTCAATCTCGAACCAGGCGATGCAGGCCGGCGGGATTGAACAACTCGAGCAGCGCGTGATGCTCTCTTTCACCGTTCTGGGTCCGCAAGCACCCGCGGCGGCGGAGGCGGGCGGCAACTACACCGAGACGGTAGTGAACTGGCGCGGCGTGCAGGTGCCAACGGTTCGCAACTCGTGGATCATCACGTATCAAGAGGGCACGACCCAAGAGGTCGCGCGGCAGCGGGCGCTTCAGGTCGCCGCCGTGCTCGGCGTTCCGGCAGACTATGTCCAGTCGACCATCTCCGGCCAGTTTGTTGAACTCCGCACCAGTGGTGTGGTCAGCGAGGCCCGGGTCGATCAGGTGAAGCAGCAGTTGAACTTTGTTCGCCAGATCGCGCCGAACCGGATTTATCAGCGTCAACTTGCCCCCAATGACGCGCTTTATGGCAGTCAGTATGCGCTGAACAACACGGGTCAGCCATCGGGCCAACTTGGGCCGGGCACCATCGGATCAGACATCCGCGCCGAGTCGGCTTGGAACCTGACGACCGGCAGCCGGCAGGTGGTGATCGCAGTTCTCGACACGGGCATCGACCTTAACCACGTCGACCTGCGCGACAACATCTTCCGTAATCCCGGCGAGATTCCCGGCAACGGCGTTGACGATGATTTGAACGGCTTTGTGGATGACTTCACAGGATTGGACTTCGCCCCGGGCGAGGGCAACATGGCGGGCGTTGATCCTGACCCGAGCGACCCGGTGGGTCAGGGCCACGGCACCGCCGTTTCGGGCATCATCGGCGCGGTGGGCAACAACGGCGTCGGCGTTGCGGGCATCAACTGGCAGACTTCCATTCTGCCGCTCAAGATTTTCCCGAACACCGGCGGCGCGCCGCAGTTTGCCATTCTCAACGCCAACGACTACGTGGTGCTGCTCAAAGGCCGCGGTGTCAACATCGTCGCCACCACCAACAACAGTTACGGCAGCCTTCAGGGCGACGACTCGCAGCAGTTCAACGACGCGGCGGAGATTTCGGCCCAGCGCGTCACCGACGCGGGCGTGCTCTTTGTTGCCGCGGCCGGAAACGACACGAACGACAACGACGGCTTCGTCAAGGCATATCCCGCGTCGTTCAACAACCCTCGCATCATCTCGGTCGCAGCGACGCAGAACACCGACGCCCTCACTGGCTTCAGCAACTTTGGTCTGACCAACGTCGACGTTGGCGCCCCGGGTGAGCAGGTGCGGACGACGCAGAACGGTGGCGGCTACGAGTTCATCAACGGCACTAGTTTCTCGTCGCCGTACACAGCAGGCGTGATCGGCCTGATGGCCTCGCTCAATCGATTCGCCGGTCCTGACCAGTTGCGAGATGCGCTCTACTCCAGCGTTGATCTGGTGCCCGGCCTAGCCGGGCGCGTGGCGACGGGCGGACGTATCAACGCATTCCGCGCACTTCAGGCCATCGGCGTGCCAGGCCCCGTGGTCGCGGCGATCAGTCCGCAGCCGCAGACCTCGCCCATCAGCCAGATCACGGTGCAGTTCAGCAAGGAGATTGTCAACCCTGCCGAGCCGATCACCAACTTCATCCGTCTTCGCCGCGCCAATGGCGACAGCCAATTCAACCTCAACGACATCGACATCGTGATCGAGCCGTCGAAGGTCGAGTTGAACGGAAATCTGCTGACGATCAGTCTGACGACTGAGACGGTGCGAGACCTGTACCGGCTCGAACTGGACTTCAACGGCTTCCGCGACTCAGAGGGCAACTTCCTCAACGGTGGCCAAGCGACAGGAGCCACCGAGGTTTACGATTTCAACGTCGTGATCTTCCGTGGACCGCTCGAGCCAAACGACGCGATCACCCAGGCAACTCCCGTTGTGCTTAACGCTTCGGGTAGCGCGCGGTTTGACAATCTGGTCATTGGCGACGGTGTGTTCCAAGGCCTGGACGTCGATATCTTCCGTGTCTTTGCCAACGGCCCGTCGCTGCTGAGCGCACAGGCGTTCGCTCGTTCGCTGCCGGTGCCCAGCACGCTGGACACCGTGGTGCGGCTGTTCGATTCGAACGGTACAGAACTGGCACGCAACGACAACTTTGACGGGCTTGACTCCAAACTGGAGTACTTCGTCGCTGCGGGCGGCTTCTTCTACTTCGGCGTGTCGGCATACCCGAATGAGAACTACTTCGCCGCGACAGAGGGCTCGGGCATTGCTGGCGAGACGACGGGTGCCTATTCGGTTGAGTTCAGCGTCTTCACGCCCTCGCCCGAGCAGCGGACCTTTACCAACAGCAACCCCCGTTCGATCACCGATGCGGGCACGATCACAAGCACCATCTTCATCACCGACGGCCGCACCGTGGCCGATCTCAACGTGCGACTCAACATCACGCACCCATTTGTGGGCGATCTTCGCATCTCGCTGCGCGGTCCGGCGGGCGACGTGGTGACGCTGGTCAATCGTCGAGGCGGCTCGGGAGACAACTTCTCCAACACCCGCTTCGACCAAGGTGCCACCACACCAATCGCGGCGGGGTCAGCGCCATTCGCGGGCAACTTTGTGCCCGAGGACGAACTCTCGGCGTACAACGGCGTGTCGGCATCGGGTCAGTGGGTGCTGACGATTCAGGATCTGCGTGCGAGCGATGCGGGCACGCTGAACTCCTGGTCGCTTGAACTTACGCTCAACAACGACATCTTTGGCCCCTTCGAGTACAACGACACGATCCCGTTCGCAACCGCGACGGGCATCAACGGCACAGGGTCACGCACGCTCACCGCGAACATCGGCGACGGCGCCTACGGCCTGCGAGACGTCGACCTATTCCGGTTTGTGGCCACGGCGGGCACGACGATTCGTGCGTTCGCAGCGCCGACGACCAACGGGCTTGACACCGTGCTGCGGTTGTTTGACACAACGGGCAAAGAGGTCGCCATCGACAAGCGCAAGGGCTCCGTGTCGAGTGAGGTGAGCTTTGTTGTCGTCACGGGCGGCACGTACTACGTCGGTGTTTCGGGCGGCAACATCTTCAATCCGTTGGTCTTTGGTAACGACGCCTACGACCCACAGACGGGTGGCTCGGGCGGTTTGTCGGAGGCGACGGGCCAGTATCGCGTCGAAGTCTCGGTCTCGGGCGGAATCGGCGAGAGCGACACGGTGCTCGCCAACGATCTCATCAGCGTCGGCGTTACGCCGTCGGGCACGTTCGGTGCCGCAGGCGAGAACCCCACGGGCATTCAGCGTGGCGATGATGAGTTCGTGCTGCTCGGTCAACTCGAGTCGTACTTCGGCATCTACGTTGACGGCAATATCGGCCGGAACGATCGCGGAAACGGCCAGGCAGATCTGCCCTTCACGCTCGTGAACGAGTCGGACTTTGCGAATCAGCGTCTGACGCTCTCGGGTCGCTTCAGCGGGCTAACCGTGAAGCGCTCGCTCTCGTTCGGCGAGTTTGATTCGTTCGTCGCGATCGACATCACGCTGGTCAACACGTCGCTTGACACGATCAACAACGTCGCGTGGGTTGAGGGCCTCAACCCCAATCAGGGCGTCGCGTTTGACGGTGCCGACCCTCGAACCAACAACCGCGTCGTCGCCGGTGGACGGCTTGGCACGGCCACTTCCAACAACCGAACGATCGGCCTGGGTACCGCCGATGGTGAATACGGCGAGTTTGTCTCCTTCGAGCGGCCTGGCTCTGTACGCGATCCCTTCCAGGTGATCAACAGCGTCAACGACCCGGCGGGTGCATTCGAGGATCTGAGCCTCTCGCTGGCAATGAACATCGGCACGCTCGTGCCGACCGAAACCGTCACGTTCCGCTACTTCGTGTTCACCGGCTCTGAGAGCGAGATCGCGACGACCTACTCGGCGCTCGCCTCCGGAGAAGGTCAGGGCCATCTCGCCGCCGATCCGCGAGACGGCTCGATCGAGCCACGGGCTCTCCCCTACGGGCTCTACTACCCAGAGGGCTTCGCGAATGCCCGCGCTAGCACGTTTATCCCACTGATCAATGGCAACGACGAATCCGTTCGCGTTGTCGTCATCGCACATTACGAGGGAGACTTTGCTCCGGACGTGCTGTTTGACTCGGCGACCGATTCTGAGGGCGGCCTGGTCGGTGCGAACCGACGGTTCGGTCTGACGGTCACCAATCCGAACTTGTTCGGGCTGGGTGATGCCGAGCGCGTTCGGTCGGAAATCTCGGGACGCGAAGGCGTTCGCAAGCAGACGCCGTACGCCCTTGAGATTCGTTCCAGCCTGCCGATCGGCGCAAACTTCAGCCACTTCGACTTCGGTATCTCCACGGGCGAGGCGTTCACGAGCCAGACCAGCAGCATCTGGACATTCGGCGAGGCCAATCTCGGCTCGGGTGATCGAGACTTCGTGGTCTTCTACAACCCCTCAACAGAACCGACGAAGGTCACGCTGACGGTTTATCCAGAGGCTGGGTCCAATCAGCAGCCGCAGGTCAGCACCGTGACGATCGGTGGGGAGAAGCGCGGTGGATGGAACCTCCGGAGCTTCATCCCAGCACTCTCAGGCAAGGTCGCTGTGAAGTTGGAAAGTGACTCGCCGATTGTCGCCGCGGTCACGCACTTCAACACCAAGACACGCGTGGGTTTCGCCACACTCGGTGCCGCGAACAACGGCTCGACAATCGGAGCGACGGCCGAGGGCGAGTTCAGCACCAACGCCCAAACCGAGTTCCTTTCAATCGTCAACCCGAACTCGCAGGCCTCACAAGTTTCGTTCACCTTCGTCCTCTCCACCGGCACAACTTTCCGAACGACGATCAATGCACCGGGGCTTCGTCGCAGCACAGTCTCGATCGCGGATTTGGCCGGCTTGCCGCGCGGAACGCCCTTCGCGGTCAACTTCTCCTCGACTGTGCCGGTCACGGTCAATCTGCCCAGTTACTCGTTCGGTGAGGCCACCGGTTCGGTCGTCAGCCCCATCGCGGCGACGCAGTGGCTGTTCGCCGAGGGAGTCCGTCCGGTCAATGGCAGTGCGATCCGCGACTACCTGCGTGTGTTCAACCCGGAGGCTGGGGAAGTCCGCTTCGCACTCACCATCAACTACAACAACGGCGAGTTCGAGACGTTCTTCCAGTCGATCGCTGGCCGCGGTGTGGGCGTCTTTGACCTGCACGACTTCATCACCGGAACGCGGCGTACCGAGGGCACGATCCCCGGAGCGGCGCGAGCCAACTTCTCCGTGAAGGTGCAGGCCGCAACGCCGATCGTCACGTTCTTCGCGCACTTCGACCGGGCTCTTGGCGGCGGCTTCGGCACGCCGGGCACGCCGTTGGGCACGCTCGGTTCGCCAGCCTGACCGCAGGATTCGCAGTCTTGAAGCACAACACGCGCGGACGGGTCTTCAAGGCCCGTCCGCGCTTTCTTTGGTGTCAGTTCGGGGCCTTTGACGGGCGTGCGCCTACCATCCAACCGCGCGCGAATCGGCTGGGTTCGTGCTTGGTGTGTTCGGTTGATCTGAGGGCGTAGCTCAGTTGGTAGAGCAACGGACTTTTAATCCGTGGGTCCAGGGTTCGAGCCCCTGCGCCCTCATTGGCATTCCGGTTGGGGTGTTCGGACCAGGCGGTCAGTCCGCGATCTGGCGTAGTTGCGGTTGCTTGCAACGTTCCAATGGCCAGAAGTGCACGGGGGCCGGACGATGAAAGTGTTTGGTGAGGAAGGCGGTGGTATGGCCGTCGCGAGTGGCACACTGATCCTGCACGCGGCGTGGACTGATGAGCGGCTGTGCATCTGGGCCGAGCGTTCGGGCGGTCGTGAATCAGGGAGAATTGCGGGCAGCACTGGCGCGGTAGTGCCGGTCTCAGGCAGTTCGCACCCATTCGCGGCAGACGCATCGACGATCCTGCAGGCAATGGGCGAGGCGCCGGCGGACGATGATGCTCGCGATGGTGCGGGCAACGGGCACAATGTTGCCAGCACAGTGCGTTTACGATTGCCCACAGTTGGCGGAAGCCCGCTTCCCAGCCCGCACCTCGCGCACGTCATGGCCGCGGCTTCGGTTGATGAGGACCACGCCGATCTTGCGCCGGAACTGATGGAGTTTGAGGTTCCGTGCGTGCGGTTGCCGGCCGACCAAGTGGCGCGGGTGCTTGAACGCCTTGAGGACCGATCTGATCTTGGCGCTGAGGTGTTCACTGACGACAGTGATGAGGATGCGCTGCAGCCTTCAGTCAAAGGGCCAACCGACCGCGTGATCGTGGGCGAGTCGGTGAGATTCTTCGCGACCGCAGCTCGCTTTGTCCGCTACGTGCTCGCGCAGCAACGCTTTGTGCCGATGATCGTCCAGGAAGCGGCCGCATCGACGCAGCATGACGCGAGCGGCGGGAACGGCACGCCAAGTCTCACGAACCCGATGAGGGGTGCTTGGCATCCGTGGCTCGCCGATGATGCAACGGTTTCGCGGCTCGCGGGGCTGACGGCGTCGATGCCCGGCGCGGCGCGTGCGGTGGTCGACGCGAGGGCTCACGACGGTTGGCAGATGGTCGAGTCGTTCCTCAACGCGACGTGCGATGCGCAGGTGCGGTCGGCATTCGTGCGAGAGACGCTGGCCGACGCCATCGACGGAAGAGATCCAAACAGCGATGCGCACGTGGCTTGGCTGTCGGGCTTGCTTTCAGAGCGAGCGGATGTTGAAACGGCGGCGAAAGTCCGTGCTGACCTGATTAAAGGTGTGCGACGCTGGATCGGTGGGCTTGATGAGCGTGGCGTGGGCGCTCCGTGGCGCTTGCTCGTGAGGCTCAGTGAACCGCTTGATCTTGGTGATGTTTCAGACACGGGTGTGCCGGGTGAGTCCGTCCGATGGACTCTTACGCTTGCGCTTCAGAGCACGTCTCGTCCGGACATTCGAGTTGACGCGGCGGACATCTGGACCTTGCCGGGCGGCGGCACAAGTTCAGCGGTCATCGAAGGCGAACGTGTCGATGCGCCGGGTGAGGTGCTGCTGAGCGAGCTGGCCCGAGCCTCGCGCTTGTACAAGCGTTTGGAGACGGTGCTGCGCGACCCGGAGCCAACGGAACTCGATCTCTCAACGGCCGAGGCCTATCGCTTTCTTCGTGAGGTGAAGCCCGTGCTCGAGGAGCAGGGCTTTAGCGTGCAGGCACCGGCATGGTGGGATCAGCCGACGCTGCGGCTGGGCGCCCGAATGATCGTGGAGAGTGAAGACGTTGATCTCGCTGCGTGGTCCGACGGCTCTGCCCACGGGCCGGGCGCGGGCGGCGTGGGGGGCACAGCACAGATCGGGCTGAACTCACTGGTCGATTATCGCTGGCAGATCGCGGTGGGCGATGTCTCCCTCACGATCGAGCAGTTCGAGAAACTCGCAGCGCAGCAAGCGCCGCTGGTGCGTGTGAACGGCCGCTGGGTCGAGATTCGACCCGAGGACGTGCGAGCGGCAATACGATTCATTCGCGAGAATCCGGGCGGTCAGATGGAGATTGGCAAGGCGCTGCGACTGGCCTACTCATCCGACCCGGACCAGACCGGCGTGTCGATTCTTGGTATGGAATCGACGGGCTGGGTGAACGCGGTCTTTGGTGACGCGTCTAAGAACTTCAAACTGCCAGTGCTTGAGTCGCCGCGAGGCTTTGTCGGCACGCTTCGGCCCTACCAGCTCAAGGGCTTGTCTTGGCTCGCGTTTTTGGACCGCTTCGGGCTCGGCGCGTGCCTAGCCGATGACATGGGCTTGGGCAAGACGGTGCAGTTGCTGGCGCTGCTCGCCCACGAGCGGGCGATGTTGAACGACGCGTCACGCGCTTCGCCCACGCTGCTGATCGTGCCCATGAGCGTGGTGCCAAACTGGCTGCACGAGGCTCAGCGCTTCACGCCTTCGTTAAAGGTGCTTATTCACCACGGCCCGCTGCGGCTCAGCGGCGATCGATTGGCGGAGGCGGCCATCGCTTCGGACATGGTGGTCACGACCTACGCACTGGCGCACCGCGACCGCGATGATCTTGGTCGAGTGCCCTGGGCCCGCGTTGTGCTTGATGAGGCTCAGAACATCAAGAATCCCGCCGCGAAACAGACGCGAGCAATCCGCGAGATTCACGCGCCGCGTAAGTTTGCCCTCACGGGTACGCCGGTTGAGAATCGATTGGGCGAGTTGTGGTCGATCATGGACTTTCTCAACCCGGGCTACCTGGGCTCCGTCGGCGAGTTTCGACGCAAGTTTTCGCTGCCGATCGAACGGTACCACGACCGGCACCGCTCTCAACAATTGCGGGGGCTGGTTCAGCCGTTCATTCTTCGACGCCTTAAGAGCGATCCGAACGTCATCAGCGATCTGCCCGAGAAGGTCGAGAGCAAAGAGTTCTGCTATCTCACGCCCGAGCAGGCACGGCTCTATCAGAGTTGCGTGGCCGACATGCTCACAGCGGCGGAGCGGGCCGAGGGCATTCAGCGGCGAGGCCTCGTTCTCGCCGGTCTGATCCGGCTCAAGCAGATCTGCAATCACCCGGCGCAGTTCTTGCGAGAGTCGGCCGCGAGCGTTTCGGATGGCGCGGGCTCGGCAACGGGCGGATCGGCCAGCGATCGAGCGTCCAACGCCGCCGCTCGCAGCGGCAAGTGCCAGCGACTGATCGAGATGCTGGAAGAAGTGGTCGCGGCGGGCGACAAGGCGCTGGTCTTCACTCAGTTCCGGCAGATGGGCTCCATCCTCGCCGCGGTGCTGCGCAACGCATTGGACCGCGACGTACTGTTCCTGCACGGCGGCACACCCACGCACGAGCGCCAGCGAATGATCGACGAGTTCCAGAGCCGTGGCAAGGTCGTCACGACGGGTGGCCCGCCGATCTTTATCCTCAGCCTCAAGGCCGGCGGCGTAGGCCTCAACCTTACTGCGGCGAGTCACGTCTTCCACTTTGATCGATGGTGGAATCCCGCAGTTGAAGCGCAGGCCACTGACCGCGCGTATCGCATCGGCCAGACACGTTCGGTCCAAGTTCACAAGTTTGTCGTCGCCGGGACACTCGAGGAGCGCATCGATGAGATGATCCAGGCCAAGACCCAACTCGCCAACGAGATCATTGGCAGCGGCGAAGATTGGCTAACCGAACTCTCAACCGGTCAGTTGCGAGACCTGCTCACACTCCGAACCCACGCTGCGGCGGAGGCCGGAGCGGGCATGGACGAAGAGAGTGCGAGTGAGTCGATGGGTGTGAGCAGCCTGTCGGGCGGTTATGGAGGGGCTGAAACGTGAGCAAGATTCCTCCGTTCAGACCCGTCCAGAATGATCCGATCCAGCCGGAAATGGCGGAGTCGCGGACACCCGACGCAGAGCCGGAGGGTAAACCGCAAGCGCCCGAACTCGCGCCCGTTTCCCCTGATGAGCCACCCGCGTCTGTGGATGCGAACCCGTCGCCCTCGATGCAGAGTCCGTCGACTCTGGCCCCGGTTCGCACCTTCGATCCGCGAACACCTCGCCCAACTCTGCACCCACGCCGAGTAGTTGGTGGTGTCAAACTTGAGCATCGGCCCGCGCCGTCTATCGCCGCCCAAATCTCAGCTGGCGGCGCAAGCACCGAACGATCCAACCATGCAACGCCGGGCGATTCGACCGCCGCCGATGAGCGTGGCTCCGCGGGGTTGCAACTCAGCGCAGGGTGGTCGTGGCTATCGCAGCGATGGATGCGCCCCGCAGAGGAGCACGCGCCGAACGATCAACTCGCCGAGGGCCTTGAGTATGCGAGGATCGGTCAGACTCGGTCGCTCGATGTTGGACGCGGGCTGATCGCCGCGCGTGTGCAAGGCCGGCTGCCCACCGCCTATCGCACCGAGATTCGACTACCGGCCTTCGATCATGGCCAGTGGGCCACGCTCGTGAACGCGATGGGCGATCAGGCCAAGTACGCCGCGTCGATCCTGGCTGGCGAGTTGCCACCGGACATTGAAGACTTGTTTGCGCCCTTCGGGCTTCGGCTCTTCCCGGCCGATGAGCAAGAAATCGCCGTTTCGTGTACGTGCGATGCGTTCCGTGGACGCGATGCGCTGACGCGAGAGCCGTTGCCCTCTGGCCCGGTTCGCTGGTGCAAGCACGCGTGCTGTGTGATGTATCTCGTGGCTGAGCGATTGGCCCGAACGCCCATGACGATCTTTGCTTTACGCGGCATCGATGGCGGCGAGTTGCTTGAGCAGTTGCGGCAGGCACGCGCACTCTCGGGTCTGGCTCGATCTGGGGGCGGCTCGGCACCGGTGTATGTTCAGCACGTGCCCAACGATCCGCGCTTGAACCGCCCGCTCGAGGAACTACTTCGGCACGAGGGGGTCTTCGCATTCTGGGCGGGGGACGCGGCGGCGCGAGAGGCCATCAGCCAGATTGATCTTGCCCCCACCGCCCCAATCGTGTCGCATCCGCTTCTGAGACGGCTCGGTGCCAGTCCCTTTCCGGATTCCAAGTTTCCGCTGGTCGGTTTGCTCGCCACCTGCTATGAAATCGTCGGCAAGGCAGCGATCGACGGGTTGGACGGACTTGAAAACGTCGAGCCAGCCAACAGGGTCAACACCGCCGAGAGTGATGACTTGCCGAGTCAACAGGATGAAGGTCCGGACGCCTAGGGCTCTTCGACGTTCCCACCGAGATTGCCGATCGGACGGTGTCAAGCCCAAGCGGGTGCAACGAAGACGCCGCATCTGGTTGCTATGGGTGCAAGAAGTGCCAAAAAACAAACCGGCCCCATCACAAGGTCGGGGCCGGTGAATCAATCTTGATGTCGAGGTCTTTGATGCTGAGGTCGGAAATCAGCGACGACGACGGCTGGGGAGTAGGCCCAAAGTAGCAAGGCCAAGTAGCGAAACACTCGGTGCTGGGATCGCGGCGGGCTGAATCACCCACGTGCCGTTGGACGAGAACTGGTCGTTCGCTGACACATTGAAACTGTACTGAACCTGAAGGCTGGTCACGTCTGAGCCTACGGGCTGAAACGATCCTGCCGGGATCATGTTGTCTGCGCGAGAATCCGACTGGTCTTCCCCGACCGCGAAGGGCACGCTGAAGTCGAGGTATTCGCGGAAGATCGAGGTGCCGTCATAGAGCGCCCGGAACGACATGCCGTTTGCAAAGCCGCCCGTTGCGGTTGCCCCCGGCGCACTGCCGGAGGAGTCGGTCAGCGTCGCCCCGACGTCCGAACGACCAAGGCTCTGCAGCACGGGATCGAACGAGAGCACACCGGTTTCGACCTGAACACTCACATCGCCCGCACCTGCGACAAGGCTGAAATCGAAATCGAATCCGAAACGGGACGGCGAGTTGTCGTCAAAGTCGACACGGCCAGCCGTTGTGCCAAGGCTGAGAAACGTCAAGAGCAGGACGTTGGTGTTGGGATCACGCACCTCAATGTTAAGGCCGTTCCGCCAATCCCAGCCTGTGAAAAACTGACCCGGTAGCACCTCGATGTTGTTGAAAGCGTCAACCTCGGGCAGTGAATCGAGCAGATTGTCGGTCAGTGGCACGATCAGTGTCGCCGTGTTCCCACCTGATGTGGCGGTGACGGTGAGGTAGTTCGACGTGATGGAAACGGCGTGTGCAGCACCGGCGTTCGCCAGCATCGCCGCGGCTACTGCGCCGAGTGCAACCGAACGAGACTGAGTGAGGATCGACATGGTGGTCCCTAATGACTGACAGGAAGATGATCGAGACACTCGGCCGCTTCTTGGCGGTACATGGGATTCGTGATCGGGTTCGGCAGGAGGACAAACAGTGAGTGGAGACTCAGTGACGAGACTTGGCCAGCACTCGCAAACTCAACGACGACGACGTGCCACCAACGCCAGACCAAGCACGCTCAGAGCCGCAGCACCGGGAGCGGGCACAATCTGGAACGTGCTCGTACCAGCGATGCGATCGCGGGCCGAGAGTGAGAACGAGAAGTGCGAAGAAATGCTTGTCGCAGTGCTGGGCCCAGCGAACGGGGCGAGCACGCCTGTCGAGCCAGGAGGAAGTGCGACGGTTCCGAGAGCACCGCCACCAACGACGCCGAGGGTGAAGTCGTTGATCAACGACGCGAAGTTGAAGGCATTGTTGTTGATGCGAGCCTGGTAAGCTGAGTTGCCCGCAAAGCCGCCGGTGAAGTTGATGAACCCGTCGCTGAAGAGCCCCGAATCGGTGATGGAGATCGCCGCGCTCGCAACGGCCTCTAGGTTGCCGATTGTGGGGAATGAGAGCAGCAGCGAGTCGACGACAAATGCCGTGTTCGAGGCACCGGCCGAGGCGTTGAAGTTCAGCGTGACCACCGGATCTTGAATGATCGAGATGGTGGCACCATCAAACTCTGCACCGTTCGCGAAAGATTCAGCCGGAATCACCCACGAAGTCGAGGAGGGGTTCACAGGCTGGTCAACGGAGCGGAAGAACATTTTCTCTTCCCAAGCGCCGCCAGCCACGCTTGAAGAGATTCGCAGAACCTGCAGGCTTACGTCTGCGAGGGCAGAACCCGAGAGTACGGCAAGGGCACTCACGCCGATCAGAGTCTTTGCACGAAGATTCATGGTCTCTCTCCTCTAGGCCCTCTTTCAAGGGCCCGCGTTCGAAGGGCTCGCCAAAGGATGCTTGAGGTTCAAGCAGGCGAAGAACAAGTCCGGTCGTCATGCCCCGCTTCGGGGTAGGCTCCGATTACCTGAAATATCTCACCTTTATCGGGGCTTGTCAAGGATTATCTGACTTCAAACTGCGCAAAGTTGACTTGTCGGTTGGACAACGAACCCGCTTGGGGAAGGCTGTAGCACGGTGATACCTATCAAAGTCCAATCAAGCAAACGGCGGTGCGTAACTTTCCTTCGCAGGGATTCTGCTCATTGCCGCCCGAAACAACCTCGAACCGCCGGTTGTGCGAAGCTCATCAACCGGCTCGGCCGAGTCTGCTCTCGACGCACTTCGCTGGCGTTTACCCTGATTGTCAAAGTTCGGTGCGTGCGCTGATTCTCTGCTTGCATCCCAGTCCGATAGGCCTCATAATAAACCGACCTTTGGAGCGTCGGACCGCTAAGGCAGATGGTCAGACCGGGAGAGAGATCCGTGAACAGTGTTGGCTCGACGTGGCGGCCCTTGGCCCTCTTTTTCGTCATGTTTCTCGCGAATGAGTTGCAAGGGCTCGGCTCGCGTGCTCCCGGCGTGGTCCCTGCCCAGTTTTTGTCGGCAGTGCCGGCGACGGCAGGAACGCGTGGCACGCCACAACCCTCAAGTTCTCAGTCGTCGGGTCCTGCGTCAGATGTGCTCACAGACACCTCCGACACGCACGGAAGGCCCTTCCCGGGCCTCTTGGTTCGCTTCAGCAAACAGGCATGGGCTTCGGGCGACGTTCTGATTCTGGCTAAACAGACGCTTGCCTTGGATGGCAAGAGCGCCGACGAGTGGTCGGTTCGGCGCACGCTTGTCTTCCCACCTGTAGGTCAGGCCCTTGCCGACCAACTTTCCCTGCTGGGCTGGGTATCCATTACTCCACCCGCAGCGACCGACCTCGAATCCTTGAGTGCTCGATTCGAGGCCTTGCCTGGGGTCGAGTTGGTGGAAGTCGATTCGATCGGCGAGGCGCATGGTTCTTGCTTGCCCACCGACCCTCTCGTGCCTCAACAGTGGTGGGCGATCAACACCGGGCAGGCCGTTCAGGGCCAAGTCGGCTTTGCTGAGTCCGACGCCGGAGTCGGCGGAGCGTGGTGTGTGACGACGGGTGTTCCCGAAGTCGTCATCGCGGTGCTTGATACCGGGGTTAGCCTCAGTCATCCGGACCTGCAAACCAACCTGCGGCCGGGTTACAACTTCTTCAACAACAACACCAACACCGACGACAATCAGAGCCTCTCGCACGGCACTTTTTGTTCGGGCATTGCGCTCGGGCGCGCATTCAACGGGCAGGGCATCTCGGGAGTGGCGCCAAGTTGTGCGCTGCTGCCCGTGAAAGTGCTCTCGGGTTCGTTCGGCTCAGAGACTTCTACCGGCAACGGCGTGATCTGGGCCGCCGATCGCGGGGCGAGTGTGATCAGCATGAGTCTTGGGTTCACGCAGGGATCAACCTTCTTTCGAGATGCCGTGCTCTACGCCGCCGAACGCGATGTGGTGATGGTGGCCTCAACAGGAAACACGCCCGGAGCACTCGTCGGCTTCCCGGCCAGATGGAACTCGGTGATCGCGGTGGGTGCTACCGACAATCGCGATAACGCGGCGGTTTTCGAGACTACCGGAATGGAAATGGACCTCTGTGCTCCGGGTGTCAATATCCTGACGACCACGGACACATTCGGCATTGTCAACGGCTACGGCCTTCAGAGCGGTACTTCGATGGCAGCGCCGATGGTTGCGGGCGCGGCTGCGCTGGTTCGTTCAGTACGACCAACCTTGACTGCGCCGCAGGTTCGAGAGATTCTTCGATCGACTTCTCACGACCTGGGACCGATTGGCGACGATCCGGTGTTCGGGGCTGGTCGATTGGACACCGCCAAGGCCGTGCTTCGCGCGGTGAACTTCGGCCGCGAGCAAAGCCCGGACTTCAATCAGGACGGAATTGTCGATCTTCTGGACCTTCTGGGTGTGCTCGACGCGTGGATCGTCGGGGCCTTTGACTTCAACCTGGATGGGCGCAGCGACCTGCTCGATCTCTTGGAGTTCCTGGCGGTTTGGCTCGTCTAGTCGCGTGGCTGCTCTAGGGCCTTGCGGCCCATGGGCATCTCGAACCGATCTCGGGTCCGACAGTAACTGCTGCCGCCCATTCGTCCAATGGCATCAAGCCGTGCCGCATCGACGTGCGTGCGATC
>JBGSRG010000122.1:0-10836 GCA_041737685.1 Phycisphaerales bacterium
TTGGACGAGGCCGAGCGAATGGTCGTCGAAGCACTGAACGCGCAGGACGCATGAAACGCAAGCCCGACAGCGACCAAACGGACGGGCCGGCCCGGCGTGAGTCGCCGCCGCGCACGCCAGCACCCCGCGCGGCCGCTTCGCGTGAATCGCCTGCTCGCAGTCTTGCTCCGCGAGCCGATCGGTCTGATTCGCCCGCGCCGAGATCTTCAGGCGCACGTCCGCCGCTGCGCGTCTTCACCACCACGCTCTGGGAGTATCCGAGCCAGCACTTTGATTCGTGGATCGACGACGCGGGCAACGTGGTGCGTACTTCGAGCCGGATGCAGGGCGACAAAGACTACGCCGGGGCCACGCCGAGTTGGATCATCTGGCAGTTGCTGATGCGCTATACCCGCGAAGGTGACTTGGTGGTTGATCCCATGTGTGGCAGCGGCACGACGCTCGACACCGCACGCGAATTGGGCCGCAAAGCGCTGGGCTACGATCTTTCTCCGACGCGCGACGACGTCTTTCGCGCTGACGCCCGGAAGTTGCCGCTCGAGAGCGCCAAGTCAGACTTTGTTTTCATCGATCCCCCTTACTCAACGCACATCGACTACTCCGACGATCCAGCGTGCATCGGCAAGCTGGATGCGGCACCGGATGCGGCCGATGGCGGCAAGGCCTACTACGCCGCGATGGAGAGGGTTATCGCCGAGGCCCATCGCGTCTTGCGACCGCGCCGCTACATGGCGCTGTACGTCAGCGACTCGTGGCGCAAGCGTCGCGGCGAGCCGGGCGCTGGCGCGGGCGTGTTCATGCCCATCGGCTTCGAGTTGTTCGGCCTGCTGAGCGCTCGCTTCCGCCCCGTTGACACTATCTGTGTGGTGCGACAGAACGCCAAACTCGGCAAGAGCAGTTGGAACAAGGCTGCCGCTGAGAGCAACTTCTTTCTGCGCGGGTTCAACTACCTGTTCATCATGAAGAAGGCGTGACGGGGCGGAGTGCCTCAACCTGATCGATCCAGCCGCCCCCGAGCACCCAGTCGGGCTCGTTGGCGTCGTAGAGGACCAGCGCCTGTCCGGGCGTGACGGCCTCTTGAGGCTCATCGAACACAACCGAGAATCGGCCGGGTCGGCCCGAGGGACAGGCGGCACCGGCTAGCGAATCGCTCGCTTGCATCGGGTTTGCATCCGCAGCGCCGAGCACTGTCGCCGGCACTGCCTGCGAGTTGTACCGATATCGCGCCAGAACCCGCCGCTCTGCACCGACTTCGACGCGATCAACGAGCCAGTTGGCCTCTGACACATCGCAGCGCGATGCAAGCAGTTGCGAGCGCTTGCCCACAGTGACGGTGTTGTTCGCGGCGTCCTTGCTGACGACGAAAATCGGATGACCGAGCGCCACGCCGATGCCCTTGCGCTGACCGATCGTCAGGCGGTGCTGACCGGCGTGCGTGCCCACCCGCTCACCCAACTCGTTGATGACCGCCCCCCTCGCCGACCAGGCCGGGCCGACGACGCTCAACCAGTCCGGCGTAGTCGTTATCAGGAACGAAGCAGATTTCCTGTGAGTCGGGCTTGTCGAACGTCGGCAAGCCCCACTGCTGCGCCAGTTCTCGAACACGCGGCTTCTCAAGACCGCCGATCGGCAAGAGCGTTGTAGACAGTTGCGCGCGCGGCAGGCCAAAGAGCACGTACGATTGGTCTTTGCTGTGGTCCACACCCCGCAACAGCCGTGCACCCGACATCGCCCGGCGCTCGTCCCCGCTCGCGACAGCCGACTCGGTTTCGATTCGGGCGTAGTGACCGCTGGCCACGAACTCCGCACCGATCTGCCCTGCATAGCCGTGCAAGCGCCCGAACTTCAGCCAGTCGTTGCAACGAACGCACGGGTTGGGCGTGCGGCCGGTGGCATACTCATCAACGAAGTAGTCGATGATGCGACCAAAGTCCTTCTTGAAGTTGACGACGTAGAAAGGGATGCTCAGTTCGGCCGCGACCAGCCTCGCATCGGCCGCGTCGTTGATGGAACAGCAGCCCTGGTGGCCAATCTTGATCTTGCTCGGGTCGCACGCAACGCCCGCCGAGTCGAAGGCCTCGAGCGAATCCAGCGATTCGCCCGGCGAACCCAGTCGCATGAAGACGCCCACGACCTCGAAACCCTGACGCAACAGCATCGCTGCGGCCACGGACGAATCCACGCCGCCCGACATGGCGCACAGCACTCGTGGCTTGCTTGCGGGCATGGACAATCGTACGTGGGTTCTACTCGTCGGGTGCCAGGCGGTAGAGGCCGTCGTTCTCGTCCGCCACGGACAGGCCGTCAGAGGGCTGCTCCGACAACACCTGGGCGGCACGTGGCGCAATCTGACCGGAAGTCACTGAGGTTGCCGACTTTGCCTGAGATGTATGCGGCTTGGTTCGCGGCGGGAGTGCTGCAGCAGCGGCGACGGAATCACGGGACGCGATCGCACGCGCTCGATGCGCCTTGTCTCGCAGTCGATCTGTTCGGGCCTGATCGGTCATGTGGTTGATCAACGCCCAATCAGCCAGCGACGAAACTCGCCAGAGCGAGAGCAGCGTCGAACCAACGCTCGCGAGACAGATCAACGACGCGGCGAGAATCACGATGCCCTCGACGACTCCGATTCCGATCGCGGCCACTCCCTTCATGAGCGCAAAGCACACGCCGCCCGCCAGCACAAACCATGCCCCGCTGCGAAGCGAGAACGTCAACGTCACGTCGTTGGCCCAGTGCGCAATGCTGCTGAGATAAACAAACAGGAGCGACAACCCGCCCACGCCCAGCATCAGACCCAAGCTTCCCATCAGGTTGAGGGCATTGCTCTGGGTGTTGTTCGTCACCCAGCCCATCAGCAAAAATGCGCCGATGCCCACAAGCCAGCCCAATGAAAGCGTGCGCGCCGCCAGCCTGCGCTTGGCCCACTCTTGTCCTGGGGGGATTCGTGTCGAGGGCATGATCGGGCGCGGGCGTGTAAGGCCGAGCACACCCCAGACCAGAAGCATGGCTGGAAGAAACAACAACGCCCATGCGAGGCGCCCGCCCGTGAAGGCGGCGACGACCCACAGCACCGCAAGCCCGACGTAGCCCGCGAGCGCACATTGCGCGCTTGCGGCAAAGGCTCGCAGCCACGAAACCGGTGCGTGCGTCAGGTCGTCTGATGCGCTGAGCCTGCTGGAAAGTCGCTTGAACTTCGCCCCGCACTCCGGACACACCCCTTCGCTCCGCAAGCCCTTCAGGCTGTAGTTGCATTTGATGCAGCGACGATCGTCGAGAATCATCGACGCTGGCAGCGAACTCTGCATTTCGACTTCATCTATGGGCATGTCGTCAATCCCATTCGCAGGCGGCACGGCTTGGTTCGCGGGCGGGGGTCGTTGGCGTGTTACACTGTTACACCGATCGCGGCCTCGACCGCATTTCGGAACATCATCAGGCCGGGTGTTTGATTCAAGCGGTGGCCGACGGGCGGCTCCAGCCGCGTCCAGAATGGATGAAGGTGCCAGTCAAGGAAACGTTCGGGGTGCGGCATCAGGCCGAAAATCCGTCCGCTCGCGTCGCAGATGCCCGCCACGTCGTCTTCGGAGCCGTTGGTCGGTTCGGCGTACCGCAGTGCGATCTGGCGGCCCCGGGCAAGGTCGTCGAGAACCGTCGGCGACTCGGCCACAAACCGGCCCTCGCCGTGGGCGATTGGCAGCATCAACGATTCGGCAAGCTCGCCCGCCGGGACCGCTGCCTCAGCGCTCGAGGTCTGTAACCCCCTGGTCCAGACACAGACCGAATCGGTTACCGTCGTCACTCGCACCCAGCGATCGATGAAACGTCCCGATTGGTTGTGCGTCAGTGCGAACCGTTGCGCGGGCGGGGCCTCTTCGGGCCACGGCTCGCCCGCCAGGGGGCCGGGCAGCAGGCCCAGTTGCACCAGAACCTGAAAGCCATTGCAAGCGCCGATCATCGGTACGCCGCGAGTGGCCGCTCGCCGAAGCGCTGGATAGAGCCGCTGACGCAGCCTGGCTGCGAAGAGCCGCCCAGACGCGACGTCATCGCCGTAGGAAAATCCACCCGGAAACCCGATCAGATCCGCGCGATCCAGATCGTCGGGCCTTTCGGCCAGGCGGTCGATGTGTGCCAGTTCAACGCTGGCCCCGGCGACTTCAAAGGCGCGGCACATCTCTGCGTCGCAGTTGGTTCCCGGTGCGCGAATCACGAGCGCCTTGGGCACTTGGCTCATGCGCAACATTAGTGCGCACACGACGGACTCGCCGAGCCGTCTCGCTACGCTTGGCTATGCCGATGGTCCACCCGTTCAAGGCCGTGCGATACGATCGCGACAACCTTAGCGATGTGATCGCGCCCCCTTACGACGTGCTCGACTTGGCGGGGAAAGAGCGGCTGCTCGCCCGCGACCGCTACAACATTGTGGCCATCGACCTCCCGCACACGCCGCCCAATCAACTCGGTCCAGAATCGGCATATCTGCGGGCGAGTGAACGGTACCGAAACTGGCTCGCCAATGAAACGCTTCGATCAGGTACCGAACCAGCGATCTATTTCTACCGGCAGCGTTTCGTCTCGAACACCGGCGAGCAGCTCGACCGCTGCGGAGCGTGCTGTTGTGTCGAAGTGGTCCGCATGGGGCGGCGAACGGGCGGCGGAGTCCTGCCGCACGAGGAGACCTTCAGCGGGCCAAAGGCTGATCGACTGGCTCTCATGCGAGCCACCCAGGCCCAACTCTCGCCCATCTTCGGGTTGCACGCCGACGAGCAGGGACTGGCCTCGAAACTCGCACGCGACGTGATGGAGCGATTTGAGCCTGACACGACGGCCAACATGGGCGACGGCGTATCACATGAAACTTGGACTGTGACCGACGGCGTGATTATCAGGGCGTACCAAGACGCGCTCCGCAACGACGATGTTTTCATCGCCGACGGGCATCATCGCTACACCACCCAACTCAACTATCTGAGTGAACTCGAAGCGGCGGCCGGCGGGCCTGTGGCGGCGGACCATCCTGCGCGCCGGTGCATGATGGTGCTGATTGGAATGCACGATCCGGGCTTGCAGATTCGGCCAACCCACCGTGTTCTGGGGGGTATGAAGCACTATTCGTTCGAGCAGTTTTTGAGCGCGGCGGAGACCAACTTTCAATCTCGCCCTGTTTCGAGCACTCTGGAAGGATTGGAACGCACTCTGAACCAGCAGACGGACCCACGCACGATCGCCATCGGCGCGGTGGATGTTGCATCGGGCCGAATGGCCATGCTTGAACTTCGCTCAGATGCCCCGCTCGCGGCCCGATTCCCTGACCGTTGTGCGGCGTGGCGACGGCTGGATGTTGTGGCGGTCCAGCATCTGCTCGTTGAAGACCTGTGCCAAAATGTGATGAACGGAGGCCAGGCTCTGGACTGGGGGTATCCCCATTCACTTGCCGAGATTGGCCGAATTGAGAGTGCTCAGATCGCGTTCGTGTTGAGGCCGACGCCCATGAGCGCGGTGAAGGCGATCAGCCTGGCTGGCGAAGTGATGCCCCAAAAGAGCACGTTCTTTTTCCCGAAACTGGCAACGGGGTTGTGGATCAACCCCTTGGCTTGATCGCTTTGGCTTGGGCGTGGTCGGTTCACCCTCAAAGCCCCGGGCCTTGCTGCGGGTCGATCTGCTCGATCATGCGTTCGATGTACCGCCATGCGTTGAGTTCACGCCGGATTGTTCGCAGCAGGTTGTTCTCACTCGGCGGCTCGGAAACCCCGGGCATGGGCGACACGTTGGCGTGCAACTGGGCAAAGTGAAGCCCGGCTCGACGCTCGTGGTCTTGACGGCGCTTGAATGACCAGCCCTCCCACTTGGCGATCGCTGCTGGCCGCGCTTCCGTGCTCGCCGATTCGATTTCTTCCTCCATCGCCTGCCGAAGTTCCATCATCTCTTGCAGAAAGCCTTCGGGCAACGATCGGTCGGTTTCTCGGCTCGGCCCGCCCGCCAGCAGCACCAGCGCGTCCGCTCGCGACTCGGGATTCTCGACAATCGCCTTCGCCTGATTGAGTTCTGAGAGTGCCCGATCCTGTTCGTCGGCATCGGCCACGCCGGCGTGAATCTCGGCGGATCGCGTCAGAAAGGCCCGCTGAATCGCCACAGGGTCGAGCGCGAACACCCGTGGCAATCCGAGGATGGCAAAGCAATCAGACATGACTCAGCGTAATCAGGCCGACCGTCCGAGAGCGTCAGAAACCGGGTTGACGTGAGCCGATCGGCATCTGACCATTACCGAGCAGTGTCGGCCGCGAGCGTCGCCCCGACAACCCGTGCCCGTCGCTTGCGCGACCGGAGGTCTTCGTGGCCAAACACATCGGAATCGTCGCGGTAAGCCCCGAGGGCTCCTCGTTGTGCTATCGAGAGATATTCCGGCACGCGGCTCGGATGATCGGCGACAACGGCCACCCCATCGTCACGCTGCACAATGAGCCGCTCGAGAAGTACGTCGCCGCGGTGCTTCGGGACGACTGGGAGATGGTTGGCACGATGCTGGCCAACTCTGCCAAGTTTCTCGCGGGTTGCGGGGCCGAGTTCTGCATCGTGCCCGACAACCTGATGCAGCACGGCGTACACCTGGCCGAGACGGTCAGCCCGATCCCCTGGCTGCAGATGACCGACCTGGTGAGCGAACGGGTTCAGCAAGACGGGCGGAAGGTGGTTGGCCTTATCGGGGCCAAGCGTGTGATGCTCGGATCAACCTACCAGACACACCTGGGTCTGAAGGGTGTTCGGGTCGAGATTCCGCCCGAAGACGACGCGGACGTGCTCAATGACATCATTTTCCGGGAGCTGCTTTACGGCATGGTCAGGCCGGAAAGTCAAAGAAAGTTGCTCAACATCGTTTCTCGGCTTGCGGATCGCGGATGTGAGGGCATAATCTTAGGATGCAGCGAAGCGCCGCTGCTGATTTCACCGGAGAACTCGCCGCTGCCCGTGTATGACGCGACGAATCTCTTGGCGGAAGAAGCGGTGAGATGCTCGATCGGAGATCGAGCCATGCCCGGGAGGGGCAGAACTGCCTGAGAAACCGAGCGAGACCCTGCTCGATGCAGCGACAGACGCTGTGATTCGCGAAACTCGGCCAGTGGAAAGCCACGCCCGATTCGCCGACGACAGGGGTGCCGCTCAGTTGCTCGGCTGGTCGGAGTCGGCCATGCGGAGGCGCTGAAGAGGCGGGCAGGCTTGCTGCGGACGCTGAACGCAGGCCAGACTTCCGCATCTTCCATTTCGGCACATCGCTGCCTATCGGGACCTGCACTGGCCCGCCGCACCCCTTGGCATAGCAGCCCCAGCAAACGAACCTCGCACCGCAATCGGAGAACTGACCCACCCTTGCGCAAGATCAATCACCTAACTTCGGCTGGATCGCGTTCGGAGCAGACTCCGCCGCAGGGACATCAGGGACAAGTCGGCCTTGCGCATGGTGGGGATTCTCGGGATTTGGTGGTTATCGGAACCAAACAGGAACCCCGTTTGCAGGCTGGACGAATCAGGACGCGATCGGTTAGACTGCAAAGGTCGACGCGGCATGAAGTTGGAGGCACACTCCAGCCGCGCGAAACGGGGCGGCAGCGGGGAATCACGCGTCTAGCGGTCGGTGAGACGTTTCAGAAAGCGGCATAAGCCCGGCACGGGCCGGTTTGCGGATTCGATATCGGTCATTCGGTGTTCTGGGAAATGGAGCCCACGATGAAGAGCAGACTCTTTGGCCTCGGCGATTCGAGCAGCAACAAGCGCTGGGCACGATCACGCGCTCAGAGAATCTCTCAGGCCAGCGGACGCGAGCACAGCGTTCGATCGGGCGAACTGCTCGAAGCGCTCGAAGGTCGCGTGCTCTTGGCGGGCGACCACCCGAGCCTTCCAAATCCCTTCAATCCCAGCGTGGGCACCGTCATCACGCTGCAAACCGCACCCGGCACCAAGGCCGATGGACGCGGCGCGGTCGCTGGTAACCTAGGCACGGCGAGCGACGACGACACGTTCCGCTTCACCATGCCCGGTGCGATGGGCACGAGCGACTTTGTGTCGGTTTTGGTAGACACGTTGTTGGCCCCAGACAACATGACCCCCCTGGGTAGCACGCTCGACTCCTACGTTGAGGTTTATAACTCGTCGGGCCAGATCATCGCCACCGGGGCCAATAACAGCATCCTGTCGTCCACGCGCCCGGGTGTAGCGACAGATGGCTGGGCTGGCTTTATCGGTCAGGCCGGCGAGACCTACACGATTCGTGTTCGATCAGAGCAGGGTGCGGTCGCGGCGGGCAAGACCCGCTTTGGCAACTACACGCTGCGCGTGGATGCGGCGCAGCAGGTCATCGCGATCGACGCGACGTTCGATCCGAGTGCGAACAAGACAAATGATCTCTTCGGAAATGGCGCTCAAGCGGGCCAGATCAGTTTCTTGCAGGACGAGGCGGTCTACCGCGTCACTGTGCCCAATGACCCGAATTTCCTTTCGCTGGCCACTGCGGGCGCGATCGCTGAAGACTTCACGCTTCTTGACACGCACCTTTCGGTCTACGACTCGCAGGGCAACCTCGTTGTCGAGGACGAGCAGGCCGGTCGCCTGACCAATGCCTTCTCGACGTTCGCCAGCCAGCCGGGTGCCACGTTCTTCTTCCGTGTCCGGTCCGATGAACTCGCGGCGGCCAGCCCGTCGACTGGCGATTTCACGCTGGTACTGGATATGGGTGCGCTCTCGCTGGCGCTCGATCCGGTTACCCGCGTGAACGCCACTCGCACCGACGCGGTGGTTGGCCCGACGATGAACACGCCCGGCACCGGCTCGAAGCTTTACCAGTTCCGGCCTGAGGGCAACGGCCTGGCGTTTATCACGATCCGCCAGTCCGCTGCGCCGTCGCTCATGCTCGGTGCACTTCCCGATCCTGCTTTGCGAATCTACAACGACAACGGCGTCCAGATCGCGTTTAACGACGACTTTGCCGGCTCGTTGGACTCGCAGATCGCGGTCGTGCTGCAGGGTGGTGAGACCTATTTCCTGATCGTCGAAGGCTTTGATCGCGCTGCCAACGGTGGCTTCACGATCAACATCGAAGCGCAGCACACCTTTGGCCCCACGGTTCCCGTCGACGATCACGTCAACGAAACGCCGATAGGTCTCATCAACTACGAAGGTGCTACGCCCGTCATCTTCAATGCACCCTTCCAGTACACCGACTTTGACGGCAACGTGGCCGACGCGACCTGGAAGCAACAGGGCGTTACACGCGGCCGGCTGCACAACGCGGGCGATACTGACCTCTTCCAGTTTGTCCCGCCGCTGAATCAGCAGGACACTTACGCGGGCGACGACGGCAACGAAGGCCGCGCTCTGTATGTGGGTGGCAACTACGGCACCGCTTCGTACAACGGCTCTGCCTCCGGACCACACACGCTCGACACCGAAACCATCTCGATCTGGGATGCGGGCCGCTTCAACCATGCCGGTCCTGAGGCCGGGCTGCCCGGTTCAATCATCGGCGACATTTTCGCACTCACCGAGTGGGACCTCGACGGCGGCGGCGCCAACCTGCCCTTCCTGATCGCCGGCGGCGACTTCGGGATTGTGGACCCCATGGGCAACATCGTGCCCACGAACTTGGCCATCCGCGTCTTCAACGCCTTTAACCCGCTCAACCCCGGTTCACCCAGTTGGACGTGGGTGCCGCTTGCCGAGACGAACGGCCCTGTGTTCGCATTGGCCGTTGGTGACCTTATCCCGGTGGATGCTCAGGGTTCTGAAGGCCCAGAACTCTACATCGGCGGTCGATTCACGAATATCGGCGGCGGCGCAGCCGGAAACATCGCCGGTCTGGCCTTCAATGGTGCGAACCTTGCGTTCCTCAACATGGGCGCGGGCGTGACGGGCGGTGCTGCGCCAGAGGTGAGGGCGCTGGCGATCTTCGACCCGGCTCAGGCGGTCGATCCTGATGCTGACGGGCCGTTGGTTCAGCCGCCGGATCAGCCGGCCGGTCTTTACATCGGCGGCCGCTTCTCTGCTGCGCCGGGTGTGGCGGGCAGCCCGAACAACATCGTCCGTTGGGGCTTCAACCCGACGACCGCAGTTCCCGCACCTCTTGGTAACACGTATCAGGCTCTGGGTCAGCGACAGAACAATCAGGGCGTGCTGGGCGTGAACGCCGCAGACACGGTGCTTTCGATTTCCTCGCTGCCTGTCGTGCCCGCGGGTGGCACTGAGGCCGTCAACACCTTGTTCGTTGGTGGACTTCGTGGACCAGCGGGAGGCTTCCTGCGGTCTTGGAACGCGGCCACGCCATTTGCCATGAACTCGTTCAGTGCAGACCTCGGCTACGGCGGCACTGGCGCAGTCCGCGCGATGCAGCAATGGGTGTTCCCCGCCAGCGCTGGCCTGGGCACAAACCCGTTCCTGCTGCTTGCGGGCGGCAATGACGCCAACGGCTTCGTGCGATTCTCAGATGGTCTTGCGTTCGGCGGCCTGACCACGGGCGATTCTGCGGTTCACTCGCTGCACACCTTCGCCGACGTTGAGCCGGGCTTTGTGTCCGACTCATCGGTCCTCTATATCGGCGGCTCTTTCACGCAGATCGTGACGTTTGCGGGCGATCCGCTGCCCGCCAATCGCATCGCCAAGCTCGACTTTGACCGTGAGGGTGATTGGGCGAGAATCGGCAGCGGTGTTGACGAACTCCGCATGGGCGCTAACCCCGCCGCGTTCCCCACGGTCTTCGCGCTCGCGAGTTTCAACGACAACATCGGCGGCGGTTTCCCGGTCGCGGGTCAGCCCGTCGTTTACGACCGTTCCGAGCGTGGTTCGTCTCGC
>JBGSRG010000131.1:0-4169 GCA_041737685.1 Phycisphaerales bacterium
ACGGCAACGTCGGTGTGCAACGGGTCGTAACTGACAAAGCGAGCGTCAGGGAAGCGCTTCTCGACCATCGCCCGGACCGCGTCGCGCGTCGGGCTGAGGCGCTTATCGAGCACGAACCAAAGGCCCTGACCACGGCCAGCGGCGAGTGCATCAAAGTGCGGGCCGAACCACGCCGCGACGTCTTCCCACGATCGCGGCGTCGAGCCCGCCTCGCCGGGCAGCGTTGTCAGCACCGGGTCTTTCAGACGGTCGGGGTCATACAGACCCAAAATGGATGCCTGTGCCCACAGCCCGCTCTTGCCCCGGTTGATTGGGTGAAGCGGGTTGCCCTCGATCTTGGTCGGTCGATTCTCGTGTGTTTCGACGAGGATGCCCTCGACCTCGCCGCCGGGCAACGGCAGGCTGCTGGCAAAGAACATCGGCTTTCCGGGGATCACGTTCTCGGGCACTACACGCGAGTAGGGCATGATCTTGTGATCTGGGCGGCGGCAGCCGGGGATCGTCGCCGCGCCCGCGAGCGCGACCGAGGCGCCCATGAGCTTCAAGAACGAGCGGCGCGAACTCTCGAGCAGTCGCGATGCGCCGGTGGGCATCTCTTTGTCGAGCCACTCGCGAAAGTCGGGCGTGTCGGCTAGGTCTTCGACGCTGCGCCAGTACTTGCGACCGCTGACACCCACACCCTCGTGCGAGACGGCGCGCGGCTTGAGCACGGGCTTGGCTCCCACGGTCGAATGGCATTGATCCATGCTCATGTGCTGCTGGTCCTGGCTGGCTCGGAGTGTCGCTCGGTTCGATCGGGTCTATGTACTCCTTCAGGTCTCAAACCGAAACTTTCTGCGGGGCTTGCGATGGCGACGCGTTGTCGAAGGGTCGACTTCGCCGACATTCCGAAGGGCTTAGTAGTGGCACGCGCCGCAGTTTGCTGGCAGCAAGTGCAAGTCGTTCTCTTTCAGTTGGTTCAGCAGGGCAGCGCCGCCGGGGCTTCCGACGCCGTCGTTGCCGACGCTGGCGATGTTCTTCTGCTCGCCCTTGCCGCTCTGCAACTGGTCACGCACCCAATAGAGGTCCGTGACCTTGTCCTTGGGCACCAGGTGTGGTTCGGGGTTTCGGTGGCACTCCAAGCACCAGCCCATGCTCAGGGCCTCGACCTGGTGAACTACCGGTTGTTCCATGATGCTGCCGTGGCATGAGAGACAACTCACGCCGGCATTCAAGTGGACGTGGTGCGGAAAGTTGCGCACGTAGTCGGGCAGTTTGTGAACCCGACGCCAGTGGATCGATTCGTCGGCGGCCCATGCGTCGCGTACGAACTTGATTCGGTCGGCCTTGGCGTACAACTGATCGTTGACGTGGCCCTCGGCGTGGCAGCCGACGCAGGTGCTGACGCTCGGGATGTTGGCTTCGGGCGACTCTTCGATGTGCGAGTGGCAGTACCGGCAATCCATCGCGAGTTTGCCGGCGTGGATCTGGTGTGAGAAGCCGGGATAGTCAACGCCCGGGATCTGCGGCGAGGTGGAGTTCACCTTCGCCGAGTCGTAGATGCTCTGCTCGTAGGCGGCAGAGATTGAGGGCTGAGCCGGCATATATCCTGCGCGCCAGAATTTGGGCGTGAAGAAGTACCACGCCAGCCCGATCACTGTGCAAAGACCCACCATCGCACCGCCCAGCAGCAGCGGGGGCAAACTGTTGGTCCACTTCGGAAAGATCATCGACACGCGATTGACCCCTTTGTTCAGACAGAGTTGTTCCGTCAGATCGGAATATCTACTGTCACATCGTACACCGACGACGGACTCAACCACGAGGCGGGAAGATTCCGGCCCGCCAACAACCTTCATGCATCGATCAACCCGCTCTGTTTCGGATAACCACCGTGTTGCACCAGACTTCGCGTCAGGGTGCAGGAAGTCCGGCCACGCTGAAGTGTCCGGGGTCTGACCGGCATCTGTCAAGCGGGAGCGAGGGCCGGGGCCCAAATGAGAATGAGTCTCAGAACATTGGGTTTGCGATGGAACTGGGAAGCGGTCAAGTCGGCGTTGCGTCGAGGATGCGCGGTTGACGGCTCACGAAAGGATGAGCAGAAATGGATGCAGGCACAGACGTCCGCACAAATTCTCAGAGGCTGGGAGCCGTGCTGGTGCTGGGCTTTGGCGCCGCCGTGGCGGTGTGGGTGGCGGCCTTTGTTGCCCATCTGCCTTGGCTTGATCTACCGGAGCCTGTGAGCGGGCCGATCGTTTTGGCCGTTTGGCTGGTCGCCGCGGCGTGGGGAGCCCGATTGCTTGGGCTGGTTGCTGGTCGCTGGACGATCTGCGCGCTATCCGGGCTGGTGACTGCGCTGTTGACGGTGCTCATTCTGGGCAGTTTGCTGGTCGAACAGCCAGCGATCGACGGAACCCCGCGAGCTGGAACATCTGGGCTTGGGGGCCATGCCGTGGTGCTCATGGCGGGTTTCTTGGTGCTTGGGGTCGTGCTGGGTCTGTTCGGCTGCCTGTTCGGCGGAAGTCTGGCTCAGCGCTCGCAGAGCCAACCGTTCAGCGTTCGAGAATGGCACGCACGGCTGGCGACGGTTGCGGCGGTCTCGGTGGTGCCGCTGCTCATCATCGGGGGCAAGGTGACGAGCGCCAAGGCGGGCATGTCGATCATCGGTTGGCCGAACTCTGATGGCGCGAACATGTTCTTGTATCCCATCGCACTGATGGCCAATCCGCAGCGGTTTCTTGAGCACACGCACCGACTCTTTGGAACGCTGGTGGGTTTGACCTTCTTCTGGCTGATGGTCTACACGTTTGTCGCCAAGCACTCCAGGGCCGTGCGGCTGTATGCGGTGGCTTTGTTCGTGGCGGTGGTGCTGCAGGGTGTGATCGGCGCGGTCCGCGTGACCAACAACAGCCCAGTGTTGGCAGCGGTGCACGGGGTGTTTGCGCAACTGTTTTTCGCCGGGGCGGTGGCGTTTGCGGCGAGAAGCAGGGGGCTTTTCGAGCGTGGCTTTGCCCTGTTGCCCGAACCGACGACGGCGCTTCGGTTGATGTCGACAGTGGCGTTTTGTGCGCTGATTGTCCAACTGACATTCGGTGCGATGTACCGGCACTTGGGCAGCCCGCACGCGCTGTGGTCGCACATCGGCTTCTCGGTAGCCGTGGTGGCTTTGTGTTCGATCGTTGGGGCACGTCTGAAGCGCACCGCGAAGCAGACTGGTAAAGATGACCGGGCAGGGCCGAGCCGGGCCGAACTGAGCCAAACGACGCTGCGCCGAGTTGGAAGCGGGTTGTCAAGCGTGGTGGGCTTGCAGTTTCTGCTGGGCTTTGCGGCGTTGTGGGCGGCGGTTTCAGTGGGCGATCGAACGGTGCCGGTTGGTGCCGAGGTGTTGGTTGTGAAGCAGGTTCCGGTAGTTGCGATGCTGGTTCGCACGGCCCATCAGGTTAACGGAGCGTTACTGATGGCGTTGGCTTCGCTGGCACTGGTTTGGTCGGTGTGGCTGGTTCGGGGCCATGTGCAGCACGCGAGGGCTGGGGCGAAGGCCTGACGGCCGCGGCAATTGGCTCAACGATCTGCTCCGCTTTCATCCCCGCGCATCGATCCCCTCCCTGCTGTCCCTCACGCTGCCGCCTGGCAAGTCTTCGGCGTCGGTCGGTTCAGCGTCCCGAAATCGCCTGTTTCTGCTGACTCTTGGTCCGAGGGCTTGCACCAAGCCGCTTCTTGCCCGATAGTGAAGGGGGCCGTGTGGACATTCGGTCGATGGTGGCCTGCACGCGGCGGATGCATGCTGGCAGCGTTTGGTTCAGAGTCGCGGGCAATTGCGCACACGCTGGTGCGTTGAGCGTTGAGCAGAACCGTCAGAATCTCGGGGCCATCCCGAGCCCCTTTGCCCCCAGTCACCCACCAGCCCCTCCGGAGGTTGAAAATGCAGCCCACACCTGCCGAGAAGCCGAGAGACCCGGCAGCATCGCCGCCAGAGGCCGTTGAGAAGGACGTCAAAGCCGCTCCGACTCGGGGACAAGGTGCCGGATCGACCGGGGCCAAACGCACACCCCGCACCATGGTGCGACCGATCGATTCGTCCACCGTGCCGATCCGCCCACGGGACTTTGGTTATGAGCAGGCCCGACATCTCCTGCTGCGCGCGGGCTTTGGTGGCACACCCAAGCAGATCAACACGGTGGCGTCGTGGG